>JAGHYT010000016.1:0-45845 GCA_017743535.1 Chloroflexus sp. | reverse complement strand
TACCGCGCCTGAAATCATCTTTTTCGTCGCCGTATCGCGAACGGACGACAAGACAAGGTAGCGAACCCTCGTCAAACCTGCACCCGGGTACGCGGGCCTCCGGCCCGCATAGCATAGATGGTACGTACCGCGCCTGAAATCATCTTTTTCGTCGCCGTATCGCGAACGGACGACAAGACAAGGTAGCGAACCCTCGTCAAACCTGCACCCGGGTACGCGGGCCTGGGTACGCGGGCCTCCGGCCCGCACAGATGGTGCATACCGCACCTGGGTACGCGGGTCTCCTACCCGCACAGATGGTGCGTACCGCACCCGGGTACGCGGGCCTCCGGCCCGCATAGATGGTACGTACCGCGCCTGAAATCATCTTTTTTCGTCGTTCCTACCGAGTAGAGCGGGATGAAGCGCCTATCTGACATATCCTGTCGCGGAAAAAGATGGATCGGGGCGCAGCACTGCTATGCCCGTCTATCAGGATGCGCTCGTGAGGACAAGGAGTCCATCGTGTTCCATCCATCGACAGATTTCATCTGTCGAACCGTGAGCCGATTATGCGGAATGCGCGTGCAATCCACACCCCTATTGCTGGAACGACTCACATCACCCGAGGGAACGCAGAGCACAGACAGAACATTCGCTTAGCTCATTTGGTGGGCGAGCCGTTACATAGACGAAACCATCTCTATGGATTATCAAGGTGCTTGCGGCAACGGTGAGATCAACAACGGCTCAAGCTGCCCACGTTTCCAGAGCCCAATAACTTCCACATAGCCGTAGCGCACCGCACCACTGACTTGTAATCGAGCAAGCGCAGCCTGATCCCGATCACCATTCCGAAGTTTGATCTGGTACGCATTAGCAGCCGGTACACCACCGGGTCCGATCAGATCGACCAGCAAACTGGTACTGCTGGAAACAAGCAGGGCAGCTCGCGTTGTGACAACCTGACCTTCGTAGCGGTTATCGGCCAACAACTGTTTCAGCTCGACTTCAACCAGATTGAACGGCTGTAACGATGGCGTTTCAATGGTATAAAGCCACGCTCCGCCCGGCCCATAGTTACCGGCAGATCGCCAGACACCCTGTGCAATCACCAGCCCATATTGCACGCCGTTCACCTCGCGGATGCTCAATTCAGGCGGTGGATCGAGACCGCCAAGCCATACCTGCTGCGCTGGCGGATCGAGTGGCAGCGGTCGCTCTGAACTAACGCTTATGTGACTGACGAGTCGCGCCCCCTGTTCATCACGGTAGAAGAAGGCAACCATCGGTTGGGAATAAGCCGGCGGATTTTGAAGAAGCTCGGCTAGCAATGGCAGAGATGGTGTCGATGAACAGGCACTGACCCAGAGCAGACTGATAAAAAGAACGAACAAGTGTTTTCGTGTCATACTGTGCATTGTACCATAATTCGGCTACTCAGCATTCAAAAGCTTGCATGACAGCCTCCCGACAGGTGCATGATAGGTTTTGACAGTTGTTGTTAACCAGCTTCTAGCTATTGTCGTGGTATCGTATATTGCGGATACGAAAATATCTGGTCTATGAATATCAAGGAGGAGTCCTCTTATGGGGACCAAGAATTCTCGCTTACAAGGGTTTTATCAACTTAATCCATTTGAGCGACTACAGATGGTTAAGTCCTTTGATGGATTGTTAGATGAAGATTTACGCGCTTTGCACGGCGGTCAGGGTGGTGCACTCACTATCGAACGCGCCGACAAGATGATTGAGAATGTCGTTGGTACGTATAACCTGCCTCTTGGCATTGCGACCAACTTCCGTATTAATGGCCGCGACTATCTGATACCAATGGTGGTCGAAGAACCATCAATCGTGGCTGGGGCCAGTTACGCTGCACGTATGGTACGCGATGGTGGGGGATTTGAGACGAGTAGCACCGAGCCGCTGATGATCGGCCAGGTTCAGTTGGTTCATATTAGTGATCCCGATCAGGCTCGCCAGACCATCCTGTCGCGTAAAGAAGAGATACTCGCGCTGGCAAATGCTCAAAGCCGATCACTGGTCAGTCTCGGTGGTGGCGCTCGCGATGTCGAGGTGCGCTTCTTCCCAACTAGCCCCATGGGGCCAATGCTGGTCGTTCACTTGATTGTCGATTGCCGCGACGCAATGGGGGCGAACGCGGTGAATACCATGGCCGAGGCAGTTGCACCGCTGCTGGCCGAAATGACTGGAGGTCGCGTATACCTGCGCATCCTCTCGAACTTGACCGACCGCCGGTTGGCTCGTGCTCGTTGTGTGGTACCGGCGGCCTCACTGGCCCGTGACGGTCTCAGTGGCGAGGAGGTCGTTGAAGGTATCCTCTGGGCTTATGCCTTTGCCGTCGTTGATCCCTATCGGGCAGCGACGCACAACAAGGGCATTATGAACGGGATCGATCCAGTGCTGGTCGCTACCGGTAACGACTGGCGAGCGGTTGAGGCGGGCGCTCATGCTTACGCTAGTCGCAATGGTCGCTATACCTCCCTCTCACACTGGGAGCGCGATGAACAGGGGAACCTGGTCGGTACCCTGGAAATGCCGCTGGCAGTCGGTATTGTCGGTGGTGCGACAAAGGTTCATCCTACCGCACAGGCTGCATTGAAACTCCTTGGTGTACGCAGTGCCGGCGAGCTGGCAGAAGTCTGTGTAGCGGCGGGGTTAGCCAATAATCTGGCTGCAATGCGAGCACTGGCCTGCGAAGGTATTCAGCAGGGTCATATGAGCTTACATGCCCGTCAGATTGCGATGGCCGCTGGCGCCAGTGGCACGCTGGTCGATGAAGTTGCCCGGCGTATGGTTGCCGAACGCAATATCAAGCTGACTCGCGCCGAAGAGATTATCGCCGAGCTTGAAGGACGGCGCGTCGGCGATCCCACCCGTAACTAATCCGATGACTCTGGCGGCCTGTATATGAATTTCAGCAGGCCGCCATTCATCTGAAGGGCGCAATGCCGCGCTGTTCACCCTGAATTGTCAGCAATCAGATATTGTGAGTCGGTTGCGATACATGTTCGTCGCTGAGCGGCGAGCAATGTCATAATATGCCTTGAATATCAGCACGGAGCATCTCTCATGATGAAACCACAACAGCCGGTTGGCATTATTGGGTATGGGACATACATCCCACGCTACCGGATTGCGGCTCGTGAAATAGCTCGAATCTGGACGGACGGACAAAGCGGTACGCCTGTTGAAGCCAAAAGTGTACCCGGCCCTGACGAAGATACAATTACGATGTCTATCGAAGCAGCGCGTAACGCACTTGCCCGCGCCGCCATCCCAGCTTCAGCGCTGGGAGCAGTGTGGATTGGGAGCGAAAGCCATCCGTACAGTGTAAAACCATCAGGAACAGTTGTTGCAGATGCGCTGGGGGCAGGTCCGTGGGTAAGCGCTGCCGACTGGGAGTTTGCCTGTAAGGCCGGCTCCGAGGCATTCACAGCCGCAATGGCATTGGTAGGCAGTGGAATGCAACGTTACGCGCTGGCAATCGGAGCCGATACCGCGCAGGGTCGTCCCGGTGACGCCCTGGAGTATACTGCTTCTGCTGGCGCCGCTGCCCTGATCGTTGGCCCGGCGGAAGAGGCATTGGCAACCGTCGATGCCACGATCTCGTATGTCACCGATACTCCCGACTTCTACCGACGCGCTGATCGTCCGTACCCAGTGCACGGCAATCGCTTCACCGGTGAACCGGCCTACTTCCACCAGATTCAATCAGCAGCCGGCGAATTACTGCGGCAGTTGGGTCGCACGGCTGCCGATTTCACCTATGCTGTTTTTCACCAGCCCAACGCCAAGTTTCCTCAAGCAGTTGCTAAACGACTCGGTTTTACCGATCGGCAAGTAGCGCCCGGGTTGCTCAGTCCACAGATCGGCAATACCTATTCGGGGGCAGCTCTCATAGGTCTCTGTGCAATCCTCGATATCGCCCAACCAGGTGATACGATCTTTATGACGACTTATGGCAGTGGCGCCGGTTCCGATGCCTATGCCCTAACCGTTACCGAGGCAGTTCTGGAACGCCGCGAACGAGCACCACTTACAGCTACATATCTGAAGCGGGCAGTGATGATTGATTACGCTATCTACGCCAAATGGCGTGGCAAGCTGGTGATGGGATAAGACAAGAGGTCTATTATGTCAAATGTCTATATTGCAGGGATGGGCGCAACCGCCGTTGGTGAGCATTATCAGCGCAGTTTGGCCGATCTGGCGAGCGAAGCAGCGCGTACTGCACTGATGAACGTCCCAAGTATTGCTCCGCATCACATTGGCGCCCTCTACGTTGGTAGTGCCTACAGCGAGGAGTTGTACGGGCAGGGTCAACTTGGCGCATATCTGGCCGGCATATTAGGTCTGTCAGCCTCAATTCCGGCTCTGCGCGTTGAAGCCGCCGGTGCGAGCGGTGCACTAGCGCTGTATCAGGCGGTGCAGGCAGTACAACATGGGTTACCGGTCGCGTTGGTGATCGGGGTTGAGAAGGTTACCGATCACCTTGAAGACGAAATCGAAGCGGCCCAAGCAATGGCAACCGATAGCAACGAAGAGGCAATGCACGGTGTAACCTTGACAGCGCAGTGGGCCATGCTTATGCGTCGCTACATGTACGAATACGGCTACTCTGCTGATGCCTTTGCCCCCTTCCCGATCAACGCTCATGCCAACGGCGCGAAGAATCCGCTGGCACTGTATCGCTTTCCGATAGATGCCAGTAAATACCGAAAGGCGGCCCAGATTGCCTCGCCGATCAATATGCTCGATTGTAGTACGCTGGCCGATGGCGCTGCTTCATTATTGATTGTGAACGAGAATCTGGCCCGTGAACTTGATGGGGTGCGAATCCGCATTGCCGGTGCAGCAGTTGCGACCGACCATCCAGCCTTGCACCGGCGACGGAATCCACTCGATCTGAGTGCAGCCCGCGCCAGCGCCCATATTGCACTTGGCCGCGCTCATTTAGGTGTCGGTGATGTTGATGTGTGGGAATTGACTGACCCTCATGGAATAGCGGCAACTCTGGCTCTTGAGGCAATCGGCTGTTACGAAACCGGTACTGCTCCGCGTCATGCTGCCGAGGGGGCGATTACCCCAGGCGGAAAGACACCGATTGCGACGGCAGGTGGTTACAAAGCACGTGGCGATGTCGGTGGCGCAACCGGTATCTATCAGGTAATCGAGATTGCCCAACAACTTCGTGGTCAGGCCGGTGCTACTCAGGTGACCAACGCTCGTGTTGGGTTCGCACAATCGCTCGGAGGTATTGGTACAACGGCAGTTAGCCATGTCCTGATTCGCGAATCATGAGCCATCCTCTTCACAATATTCGTTGCGTGGGGTACAATATGGCTGCTTCCGCTATTTGCAACACAGGAGCATACCCCATGATTCAAGAGATGATTAACGGTAGCGTTGCAGTTCTTACCAATCCGTCGGTACAAACGTTCGAGCGGCACGAGCGGGATAATCTTGGTTGGGCATTGATCTATGCGGCCATTGCCAGTGTTATCAATGGGATTATTTCGGCTATCACATCCCCTTTTCGGATGGGGGAACTTCGAGCGCAACTTGAGGCTCAAGGGTTATCCCCAGACGCGATCGAGACAGCCATCGCTCAGCAATCTAATCCGATCTTTGTTGTCTTCGGAGGGGTTTTCGGCACAATTATCGGCTCATTAGTGATTTGGGGGTTCATTTACTTGCTAGGTCGGGCCTTTGGTGGTACTGGCAGCTTTGGCGAATTGGCCTGGGGTATCTCCCTCTTCTCGTCACCGTTATCTGTGGCCCAATTTATTGTATCTTCTATCCCACTTCTGGGCTGGATCCTTTCACTAGCCTTGGTCATTTACGGGATTTATCTCAATTATTTGGCAATCCAGTCTGGGATGAACCTGCCATCGCAGAAGGCGCTCTATATTTCGATCATCCTGCTGGTCATTGGTCTCTTCTTCTGGTGTATCGCGATTGGCCTTGCTGCTACTCTCGCGATCTTTGCAGGAGGTTTTGCACCATGAAAATAGCGCGACACTGGCGGGATCGTGTGCCCCGCTATCGGCTCGAAGGACAACGTCATCGTCACACTGGTGAAGTGCGTTTTCCGCCGCAACCACCAGCTCTCGATGAAGACCCTAACGATTGGGAGCCGTATCAATTGAGTGGACGGGGTGAAATCTACAGCTTTAGTGTGCTACGACAGGCACCAGAAGGCTTTGCCAGCTTTGGGGTCTATCCGGTAGCACTGGTGCGGTTAGAAGAAGGCCCACTAGTGACCGCACAGCTCACCGATTGCGACGAATCAGAACTCACGATTGGTATGCCGGTTGAGATGGTTACACGACGGTTGGTGGATACCGGCGAGGATGGAGTTCTCGTGTACGGTTACAAGTTTCGGCCCAGATTGTCGTGAGGAGAATGACTTTTTTCCAAGCGCATGCGTCGCTGATTGGCACAATGGCAGGCAGAGTTTACACATGATACCCGCCTGTCGCACGAAAGGCACGAAAGGAAGGAGGGGCGAGACAGTGTCTCGCCCTATGCGGTGTCATAACCCAACATGTGTTCCCTTCGACATCAGGCTAGTCGTCAATCGTGTTCCTTCCATCGACAGGGTTCATCCGTCGTGGACGTGACGAAGAGATATTCGGATAGGCACTAAGATCCTATCCGAATAATTGTCTCACAGTACAGCAACCGATCTGCTGCTGCGACAGGGAATTCTAGCTAGGCGCTAAGCATCACCGAAAACCGGAAACTTTGAACACTTCGAGGGCACGGCATCTCGTGCCCCACGATTTGCATCCTCCAGAGAACAACCGGTGCACTCACTGGCCGAATACCGTTGGATAGCCAGCAGCTTTCCATGCTCGTATACCACCGGCAACGTTAATTGCCTCGTAGCCGCGTGACCTTAGCAGATCGCACGCCGCAGCACTACGATTCCCCGACCGGCAGATACAGACAATTGGCTTATCGGTAGGTAGTTCATTCAAGCGCTGTTCAAGCTCTTGCAAGGGAATAAGTGTTGATTGTGCAACCCGTCCATCTTGCAAGAATTCGGCGGGAGTCCGCACATCAAGCAGCAAGAAGTTCTCGTTTTGATCAAGCATGTTCTTCAACTGAGCCACAGTTATCTCTTTTGATGTGGACGTTGTATTAGAGATGGTTGTCGTTGCCCCACACGCAGTTAAGATGGCGAATACGAACAGCGCAACGAATTTGAAAGCGTGTTGCATTGTGATATACCCTTAATCGTTACATCCTAGGGCCAGCATTGCGGCGTGGGTTGTCATATGGATATGATCGTAACCGATTTTATTGATTAGCTCCGACTGTTTGAGCCGATCCATCACCGGTCCCTTGATGTCGGCCAGATGAAATTCAACCCCAGCATCACGTAGTTCATCGATAAGATGTTCAAGAGTGTGGAGGGCACTCGAGTCAATGAAGTTGATAGCTGAACCGATCAATACCAGATGTTTCACCTCCGGTCGTTCGGCAACGATCTGCAACAGCGCACTCTCAAGATAGCGCGTGTTAGCAAAGTAGAGACTTTCATCAACCCGTACTGCCACCACGTGCGGCCAGGTCTTGACCTGATGACGTTCAACGTTGCGGTATACCTCGCTATTGCCAAGGCGCCCGACAATCGCAATGTGCGGACGACTGGTTCGCCACAGATAGAGGATTAATGCCGAGGCAACACCGACAAAGATACCGTTTTCGATACCCAGGGTGAGTACACCCAGAAAGGTGATAAGCCAGGTAAACGCATCGCCGCGATTAGTACGCCAGATGCGCTGCGGTTCTTGCAGATCTACCAGGCCGATAACGGCCACAATAACTGTCGCCGCCAGCACAGCTTGCGGTAGGTAGTAAAAGATCGGTGTGAAAAAGAGCAAAATCACCGCGATCCCAAGGGCTGTTACCAGTGACGCCAGACCAGTGATCGCGCCGGCCTGGGCATTAACGACCGAGCGAGCAAAGCCACCGGTAACCGGATAGCCACTGAAGAAGCTGGCCGTCACGTTCGCTGCACCCAGGGCAACTAACTCCTGATCGGGATCGATAGCTTGTCGTCGTTTACTGGCTAACGCCTTTGCCACAGCAATCGACTCGACGACGCTTACCAGGACAATTGTCAGTGCTGTCGGTAAGAGCGCCTGCATGTCGGTCATTCCGAACGGCGGTACACTTATCGGCGAAATACCGGGCGGAATCGCACCCACCACAGCAACACGGGCAGACTGATCGAGCTGCAATCCTTGCACGACCAGAATACCCAAAATGACGGTTAAGAGTGGTGCACCGCTGACGATCAGTGTCACTGCCAATGGTGGCAAACCGACGCGGCGCAAAAGCGGACGCAAGCCCTGCCGGAAGAAGACGAGCAGAACGATACTCAACAACCCAATGGCGAACGTGACCAGATTTATCTGGCTTAAGCCAGCGATAGCCTGTACGATGGTTTCGTGCAAATGTTCACCGCCAATGCGGTAACCGAGAATATATTTCAACTGACCAACCGCAATGATCAGCGCCGAAGCACTGGTAAAAGCCGTCAGGACTGGATGCGAGATAAAGTTCAGAATCGCGCCTAACCGCAGTACACCTAACGTCAGTTTCATTGCACCGACCATGAAGGCTAGTAAGAGCACGAGTTGCAGATACCGCTCGCTCCCCGGATCGGCCAGCGTACTCACCCCGTTAAACACCAGCAATGAGGTAATAGCCACCGGCCCTACGGAAAGCTGCCCGGAAGTACCAAGCAAGGCATATACAACGAGCGGTGCAACTGAGGCGTAGAGGCCGATCTGGGGAGGCAGACCGGCCAACTGGGCGTAAGCCATGCTCTGCGGGATGAGCATAATGGCTGTCACAATCCCTGCCACGACATCGCTCGGTAGATGTTCACGACGGTAATGGCGCAGCCAGTTGAGAAATGGAAGGTGTCGATAGATTGCCGCTAACAGCGCAGCGTGTACACCAGGCTGCCGGGCTGAAACGGGTGTCATAACACTCCCCTACCTCTGCTGCGGATTGAACCGTTCAAAGAAATCGCTCGCGCAAAAATCAAATGTCTCGATAGCATCATCATCGTAACCGGCGGCACGTAATTCGGCCTCGGCCTGCTCACGGCTCCAACCTTGCTGCACCATCCGGTAGAGCATCCAGATCAAGCCCACCCGAGTGGCACTCCGACAGTGGAACACAAGTTTACCGGTAGCCGGATCTTCGACAATACGTGCAAACTCGGCGAGATGCTCAGGCTCGAGTTCATAGGCTGGCCAGGGTGCATGTATATAACGTAGCCCCACTGCACGGGCCGCTACCGCCTGAGCGGCTGCCCGTTCAGGGTCGCTCCGAATATTGAGAACTGTCTGATACCCGGCCTCAACAAAGCGTTGCCAGTCTTCTGGCTGTGGTTGTGCTGCCAGTAAAACGCGGTCGGTGACTGCATAACTGCGCAACGGTGCAACTTCGGTTTGCTGTTGGAGAGCGTTGCAAGTAGTCTGGTGTTGCATAACGGTGTCCATATCCTATCGTTTCTAGTAGATCGACCATACGAGGCGAGACGGCCGTCCTGTGCGCCGAAAGGGTACTCACTCCGGCTGTCTCTCCTTCTATGTATCCTACGACTGACGATTGACCGGATAACCAGCGCGTTGCCAGGCGATCATCCCACCCACAACGTTGGTAACATTGGTAAAGCCATAGCGTTGGAGCATTTCACAGGCCACCTGACTGCGATTTCCTGAACGACAGATACAGACAATCGGCTGGTCTTTCGGAAGTTCGTTTAACCGCGTTGCCAGTACCGGCAACGGCAGCAAGCGCGCTCCGGCGACGTGACCATCGTAAGCAAATTCCTCTGGCTGACGCACGTCAACCAGCACCATCGGAGTACGTGCATCCAGTTGCGTTTTCAATTCTTGCACCGTCATCGTTGCAACTTGATGCGGTTGTGCTTCTCGCAGATGACGAAATAGTTGGCGAAACATAATCACTATCCTTTCACAATAAACGACGGCGCGCTCATTGAGCGGTGATCGCGCCGTCGTCGATCAATAATCGCAGTTCAGTTTACCTATTTTTAGATAAACAGCGTTACTTTAGCACGGGCAGCGTCACCAAGGAAGGTAGCGACACCACCGGTCTCTAGACCCTCTACCAGCTCTTCATCTTTGATACCGAGCAGTTCACGCGACATATCGCACACGACCATCCGCACCCCTAGCTCACGGGCCATAGCGAAGAGTTCTTCAGGTGACGCCACATCGTGTTTCTTCATCAGGTTACGAATGATCTGTGCACCAACACCGAAGAAATTCATCTGCGACAGACCAAGCTCACCCAGTTTGCCGGGAAGCATCGCGGTGAAGCCCTGTTCGAGAATGTTCTTGCCACTGAAGACCTTCTGTTTCTTTACTGCACTGATCCCCCAGAAGGTGAAGAACATACTTACTTCCAGGCCCATCGAAGCAGCACCGGTCGCGATAATAAATGCGGCAATGGCCTTATCGAGATCGCCGGAAAAGACTACCATCGCCAGCCGATCTTCGATCCCCTGAGCCGGTGATTGCTCAAGTGCCGCCACCCGCTGTTCAAGCTCTGCAATGCGGGCCAGCAGCGCCTGCGTATCAACTACTTCTGTCGTTGAAGTTGACATGGGTTTCCTTCCTACACTGAAATTTTCCTATCAGGCCGTGCGCCGCAGGTAGTGAATGTACAGTTCCTGTCCATTCTCTTGCACAGTCTCTTGCGCAATCAGTTCGACATTTTTAGCAGTCTTGGCCCATCCTTGAAAATCGGCCATCGACCCGCGATCAGTTGAGATGACCTGCAAGACCTGCCCTACCGGCAATTCAGCAATCGCCTTGCGGCTCTTGACCAGTGGCATTGGGCACTTGGCCCCCTTTACGTCGAGTGTCTGATCGAAATGCGGCATAATGTTTCTCCTCCCTATGAGTTGCCGGCGGTGGTAATGCACCTACCGCCGTTGCTTCTCCTTAATTGTATAACGTCTACCCGGCCAATGCACAAATATTCTTGCCTAGCTCAAGCTCGCTAGCCTTGCCTTCACACGGCTCAACCAGACCGATGTTCACCCGCTTGATCTCAACGTACTCTGGCGGGAAGACCGGCAGATGGCTCAACACGAAGGTAGTGAACTCTTCGAGCGAGCGCGGTCGCAGACTATCGTTCTGAGCGCGTACCTGTGCAAACGGTGCCGCAAAGATACCATTCCCGGCATCCTCTTCAAGCGAGCTAAAGTGGGCTGGCAAGATGACCGTATCGTCGGTTAAATGACGTGGCAGCCACTCGAACATACTGCGGTAGAGGATTGGCGTCCACGCCTCGCCTTTACCACCAAGATCGGGGCGTCCGAACGAACGCAAGAAGATACCGTCACCGGTAAAGAGATAGCGCCCACCATCCGGTGTTTCAGCCAGGAAATTGACTTGACCAAGTGTATGACCAGGATACCAGATTGTTGTGATACGCACCTGGCCAATCTGGAACACCTGTCCATCCCGCAGCGGTTCGTAGGCAATCACCGCAGGTAACATATCGATTGGGTGAATGGCGTCGTAAGGATGGATATAGTACGGTGCACCAGTCTCTTTTGCCAGCGCCGGCCCGCCACTGATATGATCAGCATGGACGTGCGTATCGAGGATAAGCGTGAGTTTCGCCCCCGCACTGTCAATTAGCTCACGGTATACATTGATATGGCGCAGCGGATCGATTAGTACTGCTTGCTCACCGCTAATGATAGCAAAACTCAGATCACCACGAGCGGGCCGGGCAATTTGTACGATCCGCCCCCACTCTTTGCTGACCACATCACGGACATCGTAATAGTTACCCCAACCAATCATCCCTTCACTGAGTGATACCGCTCGATAGCCGTGATTATTGAGTACTTCGGCTACGTACTGTGAGGCGCCACCTTTAGCACAGACTACAACCACTTCTGTAACATCTTTCGGCATCCGGGCCAGTGCCGCCTCTTCATCCTCGATAAAGTCGAAGTACGGGAGATTAAGCGTGCGCAGGGTCGCATGACCTTCAATCGGCATTCGCTTAAATTCCTCTTCATTGCGCACATCAAGGATGAAGAATGGTTGTGCGCTCAGAAGACGGGCATACAGTTCGCGTGGTGAGATTTCAGTAGCTGTTGATTGATCTTGTGTCAACGTCATTGCTTGTAACCCCTTTATTTTTTGTGAACTGACTCACATTTTTCCTACAGCCGTAGCATACTGCGCGAACGTTAGAGTTATGCGAGGGTTTTGTTAGGATTTGGTAAGGATAGTCGTAGAGAGACCAGGCAATGGCAGCAACAGTACCTGGGAACGCCAGAGCAGTGTTCCGTTCGTAAAAGATCACCACCCAGGCCAACGGAAGAACAGATACGTCTGAAGATGATCCGTCGTGTGGACGATCCACGACCGATAAAACAACGCTACGATAGAGCCGTTATGGTTGCATTCGTTCAACAAAGGCAGGAATTCTCGCTATGTCTTCACCATCGGAAGCGATACTGGCTCGCTATGCCCAACGCAACTTCTGGTTAAACGTCCTCGATGGCAGTGCATTTACATTTGGGATCAGTCTAGTTTCGCGCTTTACAGTACTACCGTTAATCGTCGAGCGACTGACGGATGCCCGCTGGGTACAAGGACTCATCCCGGCAATCTTTTTTGCTGGCTGGTTATTGCCGGGGTTGTTTACAGCGCCCTTCATTGCAGCACAGCCACGACGGAAACCGTGGGTGTTACTAGCAACAATCGGTGAGCGGTTACCGTTCCTGGTACTGGGGATCGTTCTGCTGACACTTCCTGACCTGCCAGCAAGTATTTTGCTGGTTATCGTCTTGAGTTTATATGCCATCTTTGCAACCTGTGCCGGTTTAACATCTATCGCCTGGCAAGATTTGATAGCCCGCATCATACCAGCCCAACGTTGGGGGCTATTCTTTGGACTACAGGCTGGCTTAGGCGGTCTGTTTGGCATTGGCGGTGGGGCACTAGCAGCAACCATTCTGTCCCAGCAACCATTTCCGCAGAGTGCCGGCATCCTCGCCCTTATCTGCTTTGCAGCGATGGTGATTTCGTATATCTTTCTCGCCTTGACGGCAGAACCGGCGCAGGCGCCAATTCCTGCCCGTCCATTTCATGTCTTCTTACGGGGCCTCATACCGTTACTACACCGTGATGTTGCATTTCGTCGTTACCTTTTTTGTCGTGCAGCAATTGCATTCGGCTTAACAGGGCATAGTTTTCTGACGGCGGCTGCACTTGAGCGGTTTCAGTTGCCAGCCGCCGATATTGGGTTATTCACCAGTGTTATGCTGGCAGCGCAGGCAGTTGGAAATATCGGTCTAGGTGCGTTGGCCGACCGCTGGGGACACAAGCAAGTGCTGGTACTATCGGCAGGTATGGGTATGATAGCCCTACTACTGGCATTGATCGCACCAACAAGCATTTGGTTTTTCTTCGTCTTTGCTCTGGTTGGAGCAGCCCAGGCTGGTTATCAACTTTCCGGTTTTACGCTTGTCTTTGCGTTCAGCCCACCAGCAGAACGAACAACCTATATCGGGGTCGCAAATCTGGCATTGGCGCCAGTAGCAGCTATCGGGCCGATGTTCGTTGGTCTGTTGGCAACTTTTGCAGGTTATCACACTATGTTTGTCTTGCTGGCACTGGTAGGCATGGCTGGTATTGGAATGCTCCAGTGGCAGGTAACCGTACCGCTTCAGGTTAAACAAACGCCGTCAGTATGATTACCAGTATTGCGTTAACAGTAGAATTTTTTCAACATTTCCGATGTTCGGTCGCGTGATACACCGATGAACGTTATGCTTCCCTGCAATCTCCGCGTCTTACGGTGCGCATAAGGAACGAGCGCCCGTCTTATTAACACCTCATCGAAGGGGTAGGTTGGGAACCTGCCCCTATCAATGCGGGAACGAACATGCTCTGCTTGTTCTCGTTCTGAACGGCTGAAGCCTAGGCTTTAGCCGGCCAAGGTTCAAGCAACAAAACGCACCTAAGCTGCAACACCTTCCTCCCCTAGCCACCTGCCACTCCCACACGAAAGCTTGTCAGAGGCGATTGAAACGGGTTTAATACCCGCTCCAAGCGGTACGGTGACGAACATGATAACTAGAAAACACTAGCCCTGGTTGTAGTGATGCCGAAAGGGGTGGTCATTGCGACGTTGGTTGAGTGCGAGGAGGAGCCAGAAAACACCAGCCCTAGTCGTAGTGATGACGAATGCGCTACGTAGGGACATAGCGGTGCTGTACTTTTCCAGGCCGTTCGAGGGGAAACATCAGAAAGGTCGTACCCCTAGCCCGACCAGCGTGACAGCGGACATCATACCCCTTCTATACGAGACATGGCCGCAGCGATGACAAATATACTATGCAGGAGAGCACCAGTATCGTGATCCGCCGTCCGATCCATCAATCAGGCGCCAGTAGCGAAGGAAACTGTACTAGATGGCATCACCGAAGGGGTAACCGGTAACGCAGGCCCACAGTAGAACAACCGGTTGTCACGCCAGTCGGCCAACCCAATCTCGGTCAACCAGGCAATCACCGTTGAAGCACGGCGTTGAGCTGTTGAGTCGGCAAGTGGGGCAAGTTTCTGTAGGATACGAGCAACATCGTTACGGGTAAGTCCTTCGGGAGCGCCCCGCAAAGCAGCGATCACTGATCGAGTTGGTTCATAGCGGAATAACTGGCGACGTAGCGCAGCACGTTGATCGGCGCGGTTATAGCGGACAAAAGCGAGACCAAATTTGGTGAGCTGGGCTGTTTCAGCCTGTTCGCCGATCTCGATCAGCCCGATAATGCGAGCAGCCTGCATGTAGTAGAGCCCTTGACGCTGACCTTTTGCACCGATGTAGGCACCAATATCTTCAGCCGTCACTCGTCCACGTGCAATTGCTTCAGCTACACGCGCTACATCCCAAAGGAGATCAGCCTGCGGAATATCAACTGAGGTCAGCATCACGTATCCTCCTCTTCCTTGCACGTACCTGCTCGTCGTCTATCATTACCATATCATATTAGAACGTTTGTGTCAATAGGAATTTTCAACATGCTTTCTCTTTCCAGGCAGTGGCGAGGTGAAGAGAGAGGGAGAGAATTGAGGAGTGAGCAGAATTGAAGCAATTCCCAACCCGTCTGCAATGCATGCGACAGCGTACAGCTTCCGGTTCTGACGAACCTCACGTTTCTCGTCTGGCCGATTATGCCCGTCTCTATACCGTTCAGCACGGGTTCAATTCTCCTGGCGGGGTGTTCGTGTGCTCATCCATGGTTTTCAAACATACCAGGTTCATGTTCGTGCAGATGAATGCGATACGCAGTGTATGCACCTTCCGTTCCATACCAGACAGTGCTTCATGCGAAGTGCTGTTTACTATCCATCGGCTCTCGTTGACGATTGCACGCACAGCGGTGGTGTTCATACCCCAGGCACTTGAACGCATCTTCACCCGACCCGGAGGGAAATCAGGATGGGGTGATGGAGAGGGGGACGCCTTCTCCAACGGTGGGATGCCAGGAGGAAGGCGATGCGGGGGCATTTCCCCCAGATAATCGCGGGTGATCAACTCGGTCACCGACGATACATCGAAGTTGAGAACGCTAAAAACGCCTCATTTGAAATACACTCCTCCGCTCTCCCTTTTCTTCATTGCTCTTCTCGCTTCTCACGCTCAATTACGGGTATGATACATGTGGCACGAGTACAGTTATAAAATGGAGGCAACAGATGACAGGATATGAGGAATTACCGCTAACGGCGTCACATGAAGTAGCAATTATCGGCGCTGGGCCAATCGGGCTTGAACTGGCAGTCTGTCTTAAACAGGCTGGTGTTGACTATATTCAGTTTGATGCTCATCAGATCGGCTATACTATGACCTGGTGGCCGCGGAATACGAACTTTTTCAGCACCACCGAACGCTTAGCGATTGCCGGTGTACCAATTCAGAATAACCATCAGCAGCGCATTACCGGTGAAGAGTATCTGGCATACTTGCGTTCGGTGGTTGAGTTGTTCGATCTCCATGTCCACACCTACGAGCCGGTTACTGAATTGGTACGTGATCAGGATGGCTTCACGCTGATTACTCGACCAATCAGTGGTGAACGGCGCTATCAGGCTCGAAAAGTCGTACTGGCAATCGGTGATATGCACTATCCGAATCGGCTCGGTATTCCCGGTGAAGATCTACCACACGTAAGCCACTATTTCCATGATCCGCACGAGTATTTTCGCCGTCGGTTGTTGATTATCGGCGGGAAGAATTCGGCGGTTGAGGCAGCACTACGTTGCTGGCGAGCGGGTGTACAGGTAACACTGGCGTATCGACGTGCGCAACTTGATCCCAATCGGGTGAAACACTGGTTGCTGCCAGACTTTATGGCTCAGGTTGAAGCTGGAACAATTCGATTTTTAGCGCAGACAAGCCCGATAGCAATTGATACGGGCGGTGTACTGCTGGCGCATACCGATGACGATGGTCAACCGACGGCTGAACAGTTCTACTATCCGACCGATTTTGTGCTGCTGGCGACCGGCTTTCGTGGCGATCAACGTTTGCTTGAACAGGCAGGAGTTTTGCTACAAGGGCCGAATCGGGTGCCGGTTTATAATCCGGCGACGATGGAAACTAATGTCCCTGGCTTATATCTAGCCGGTACGGTTGCTGCCGGTATTCAGCAACGTTATACCCTCTTTATCGAGAACTGTCATGAACACGCTGGCAAAATTACGCAGGCAATTACCGGTCGCTGGCCAGCACGTTTAGGTGATGTAACGAGCCGTAATTACCAGCTTAGCTTCGAGCAGATTGCGGCGAACTGAGTCTTCGGATGCACAGAGCTTTTCAATAGCCGATAGAGGTGGTGTGAGGTGTGAGAAGTGGCGCGATTCCCAACCGCCCCATGCCGCGTCGTTACCGAACATACCTGTCCGTACCCGTAGGTCACCATCCTCCCCTGCTTCGGGAGGAGACTGGGGGAAGGTGAGGAGGGCATGCCTCTCCTTTCCTTGCCCTCGGTGGGAGCAGAGGAGACAGTCTCTACCAGAGATCTCTTGCCAGAATCGATGATTTTGCAGTATAGTATGGGCGTGCGGGGCTGTAGCTCAATGGATAGAGCACCGACCTTCTAAGTCGATGGTTGCGCGTTCGAGTCGCGCCAGCCCCGCCAGTTTCCCCAGTATGTTCGCTCGTGCAGCTACCAGAACCTAGCAGGCTTAGTGTCAGAGGTTGAGGCAGGCTGTTCGTATAACCGCAGCGTGCGCGGAATGAAGATATGCGCATCCGCTTGCGCTCAATCTTGCGTCTCTCCCTCAATATCGAGCAGAGTACGTTCAAACACTCTCGAAACGATAATCCCCACTTCCTACCTCATTCCCCGGCAACAACAGCACCATTGGCAAGCACTGCCAACAACTCGCGTAGCGTAATTCCTTGCAACGTTGGATGTCGTAGCGAACGATCTCCATAGATCGTATAGTAGTTATGCCGACCCTCACGCACGTGCGAGATGTACCCTTCCTCGTGCAGGTCGTGAAGAATTCGTTGCACAGCACGTTCGGTAATGCCGACCATCTGTGCAATTTCTTGAGCCGTGGCCCGCGGATTACGGGCAATACACAACAGAACATAAGCGTGATTGGTCAGAAACGTCCAACTCATAGAACGATCTTTCTAGGCGCACAAGGCAAACACCTGTTTCATAATGGTATTGTACCAGTGTTTGACCGGCGTGAGAGGGAAACGTTACCCGCAATGTTCGCTGCCTTTATCCATCACGGCAATGGGGTAAAGTGCGCACGCCATTCACGGATGATCTGGAGGTAGAAGTCGGGAGGAAGTGAGCGCCCCTCGCGGTCAGTATAGGCTGCCGGAGCAACAGCAGTGTTTTCTGGCCACTCGTTCCACGTCTCGATCAAGACCAGATCGGTATCGCGGGGAATAGCCGCCAGGCTGGTACGCAGGAATGCTCCGGGTTCCACTGACCCACCGCCTGGTGGCTCATCGCGTGGTTGAATGCGCGGCTCGCGTACTCCCGGAATGCGTGAATTGTCGAAACCAGGGCCAACACTGCTTACCTTGAACCCGCGCAACTCGCCGGTGTACGGGCCAAGCAGGGCAGTCCCCCAACGGTAGACACCATCGGCCACTTGTGCACTATCTGGTAAACCAGGTGGCGGCGCTAATGCCTGGGGATTCAGCCAGGTCTCTTCAAGGATCAGCCAGGGTTCAACACCAAAATCGGCTTGAAACGCCTCCTTCACAGCTCGCCACAGAGTGCCACTCAGTTCCAGATTATCACAGCACAGAGCAGTGTAAGTAATAATGATGGGTCGTCCATTGATAGTGGCCCACATCTCGCGTGGTACCCGGTTGAAGAAATCGCGAATGTGCAGGTTGTAGAAGAAATAACCGCTCCGTGGATCGCTTAAGGGGAGGCGTGGCACATCAGGTCCAAAACGATACCCTTTGCCAAGGAACTCTTGATACATTCCTTGCTGGGCCGTGGTATCGAGAAACATCCCGATTGCCAGTGGCTGCTCAAGCACACCGTTGGCCTGCACCAGGAGATCAAGCCGATCGTTACGAAACCACGGATGTGGATGCTCTCCCCAACTCACCGGAAAGACCATATCAATACCGGTTGCTGCCATTGTCCGCAGCTCTTGCTCGTACCAGTCGTAGTTATACGAAGAATAACTGAAGCCATCACGCGGATCAGGATCACCGGGTAGCGGCGTCAGCCATCCTGGTGGTACGGCAAGGAGTTGTCTGACATCGCATTCTTGATGTGGGCAGTTGTACCAGTAGAAAAAGAAGGTACCGAGGGGTGGTTCGCGTCTCAGAGTCTGCACCAATTGAGGGAAAACGGTGGCTGTTGGTATAACTGGTGTCAGTGATAGTGGTATAGTCGTCGGCGTATGAGTTAACGTCGGTGTAGCCCGGCCTGTCGGTGACGGCAACACCAGTACCGGTGTCTCGGTAGCAGCCGCAGATGGCGATAGATCGACCACCCGTGGAGCACTACAGGCTACCAGGATAGCGATCAGTAAAATAGCAGCAAGCCAAAACTGTATGATGCTGACCGGAAAATCATTTCGACGTTTCATACACCAGCAGTATAGCACACTCGAACAGCAAGCAAAAGAAAAAAGTAGCGTGGGAAGTATCTCCCACGCTACAGGGTACGAAGATGATCCGTTTACTTCGCCGGCGCCATCTTGTCCACCATCTTCGACATACCCTCATCATCGGTGATCGGGTTGCGCAAATTGTCTACGAGGTCCTGAATCTCTTTCGACGGTTCCTTAGTGAGCAGACTCACGACCACGATCAAGATGATTGCCACTGGCAGACCGAAGATACCGGCGCCGAGATGTGAAATACCGAGAACGTTAAACGCCGGATTGACGTAGTTGTTTGCCATGTAGAAGAGGGTCACGGCCAAACCACCAATCATACCGGCGATGGCGCCTGCACCGTTAGCACGCTTCCAGAAGATACCGAGCAACACGACCGGGAAGAATGTCGAGGCAGCCATCGAGAAGGCCCAGGCCACCATTTGCGCGATCAGAGCCAGGCGCGGTATCGCCAGGAGTGCAGCAACAACCGCAGCCACCACAATCATTGTCTTACCCAACACGATACGTGTGTTGAGGCTTGCTTTCGGGTTAATCGTGCGGAAGTAGATGTCGTGGGCAATCGCTGATGCGATCACGACCAGCAAACCGTCAGCCGTGCTGAGTGCTGCTGCCATACCGCCCGCTGCGATCATTGCACCGATCGTGAAGGGGAGACCAGCAATGTCCGGCGTCGAGAGCACGACGAGGTCGCCGTCGATACCATCGGCTACAGCGCGGCCCAATTCGTTTAGTTGCAAGATACCATCAACCCGTGCCTTTGTCACTACCGTGCCCGAAATCTCACCGGCGCGACCCTTGCCCTCGCCGATGTCCTCCCACGGACCGAGATCGATCTTGCCATTGCCGTTCGCATCCTCGACGACCAGCGATTTGGCATTGATCAAGTTCTTAACCCAGCCCGGCTCCTTACCAATCTCAACTCCATCAATGGCCTTCAGATCGCGAATCACGATCAGACCGTTGCTAGCCCAAGTCTTCGTCCAACCGGGCAGCTCGCTGATCTGCTTACCGACCACGTTCTCAAGAATTTGCCAGCGCGAGAAGGCAGCGTAGGCAGGCGCAGTAAAGTACAAGAGGAAGATGAAGAAGAGCGACCAACCAACGCTCAAACGGCTCTCACGGACACTTGGCACAGTGTAGAAACGAATGAGAATATGCGGGAGACCGGCAGTCCCTAACATCAGACAAGCCATCAGCGCCAGGAAATTCCAGGGCGTACCACGCCAATCGCCCAACTCCGGCTTCTTGGCATCGGGGATTGTCTGAGTCTCGGGCGGAGTTAGATTCAGGCCAAGCTGAGTATTGAGCTGCTTTACTGCATCAACTGCCGCAGTATTGCTCAGACCCTCGTTAAAGGGTGGAATATAGCCACTGGTAATAAATTTCCCAGGGACTACTGGTGACTCGGTCTTCTTCGACAAACCCTGCTGAACTTCCAGCTCTTGAATCCGCTGAAGGGCCTGACCGTAGCTCAACTGGGGCAGCGGAAATCCGGTAAGTTGGATCGACAGCGCAGTCACCGGAATCAGGTAAGCAGTGATTAGAATGATGTACTGCGCTACCTGCGTCCAGGTTACTGCCTTCATACCACCGAGGAACGAACAGACCAACACGCCCGAAAGACCAAGGATCACACCAATATTGTAATCAACGCCAACAAAGCGTTGCATAATGAGACCGACACCCACAACCTGAGCTGTCACATAGGTAACCGATATAATGATGGCACAGACAGCCGCCACTACACGCGCTGCGTTACCACCGAAGCGAGCTCCGACAAAGTCGGGAATCGTGTACTGACCAAATTTGCGCAGATATGGAGCGAAGAGCAGCGCCAGCAGCACGTAGCCGCCCGTCCAGCCCATAATGTAGGCCAGACCATCGTATCCGAGTAGCCAGAGAGTACCAGCCATCGAAATAAACGATGCCGCGCTCATCCAGTCGGCGCCAGTGGCCATACCGTTGAAGACAGCCGGCACATTACGCCCAGCAACGTAGTATTCATCAAGCAGCTTGGTACGCGAGAGAATACCGATCGTTGCGTACAGGGCCATCGTCAACAACAGAAAGACCCAACCGATAATTTGGGTTGGTAAACCGGCCAACACCTCTAGCAACAACATCACCAGGCTGAAGCCGATGAAACCAATTGTAAAGTAACCGTAGTAGCGGGCTAACCGGTTACGAAATACACTTTGGCTCTGAACTGTAGCAGACATTCGTTCCTCTCCTCTGACTACAAAATGACCTTATCAGCGGCCATAATCACTCAAACCGTACTTAGCATCCAGCTTGTTCATCGCGTAAGCGTAGTAGAAGATTTCGATGACGAAGACAATCAATGATCCCTGACTGCCCATGTAGTAGCCGAGAGGGAAACCGGCAATCACGATGTTGTTCAGCGCCTCGACAAACAGGACTGGCACATAGGAAACAGCGAACCAGATCACCAGCAGAATGGTGATCAGGCGTAGGTTTTCCTGCCAGTACCGACGATTTCGCTCCGCCACCGGGAGCTTCGCTAGATCCGACATAGGACCTCCTTCGACTTGCTACACTGCTACTTCCAGACGATGCAATCCGACCGCTCCTGCTATAACCAGTACTGCTCACGAGCATGGTGAGGTGCGCCACATGCATGGTTGGCAACGACAGCGGTACACTGGTTGGCATACAACATGCCGGTTATGCATCTTATATCGCGGTGAGATGATTGTAGCAATCCTTTTTCAGCACAGGTTAAGTTTTGTGTAAAGTTTTGGTAAATTATTCCCTGGTTTCAGGTGGAAACCTTCACAAGTAACGGGAAGCACGGATGAAGGTGCTATAATCAGCGGAGTGTGCATACAGTGTCTCTTGATGGTGCAACAGGACAAGTCAGCAGAAAGGACATACAGCAATGACCAACGGATCAATTAGCCAGTTTATTCGTCATCATTTTCGTCATTTCAACGCGGCTGCGCTGGTCGACGCTGCAGACGCCTATCGCCGCCACCTTGAGCAGGGTGGGCAGATGATGATCACGCTGGCCGGTGCGATGAGCACTGCCGAACTCGGTCTTTCGCTGGCCGAGATGATTCGCCAGAACAAAGTGCATGCGATTTCGTGCACTGGGGCTAATCTGGAAGAGGATATTTTCAACCTGATTGCCCATGATTTTTACGAGCGGGTACCTCACTACCGCGACCTGAGTCCACAACAAGAGCAAGAACTCTTCGAACGCCACATGAATCGGGTGACCGACACCTGCATTCCCGAAGAAGAGGCGTTGCGGCGCCTCGAGAAAGTACTGCTCGATGAGTGGATGCAGGCGGATCAATCCGGTGAACGCTACTTCCCGCACGAGTTTATCTATCGCATCTTGCGCGCCGGTAAACTCGAACAGTACTACCAAATTGATCCGCGTGATTCGTGGGTCTATGCCGCAATGGAGCGAAACCTGCCGATCTATGTCCCAGGATGGGAAGATTCAACGACCGGTAATATGTATGCCGCCCATTGTATCACCGGCGAAATCAAGAATGTTCACACAGTACGCACCGGTATTGAGTATATGATCGATCTGGCCGACTGGTATACCCGCACGTCGGCAGAAACCTCGATTGGCTTTTTCCAGATCGGTGGTGGTATTGCCGGCGATTTTCCGATTTGTGTTGTGCCGATGTTACATCAAGATTTAAGACGCGAAGGTGTTCCGGTCTGGGGATATTTCTGCCAGATCAGCGATTCAACCACGAGCTACGGTTCATATTCGGGCGCCGCACCAAATGAGAAAATCACCTGGGGCAAGCTGGCAGTTGACACGCCGAAGTTCGTCATTGAATCGGATGCCACCATTGTTGCTCCACTCATTTTCGCACTGGTGCTGGGCTGGTAATGTTGCACGGTCTGTGTTTGTTTACAACATCATAACAGGTAACTTGCTCACCTTCCTCTATCAAATACGCCATCTGGGGCGGGTTTTACACTCGCCCCCACCGCTAAGGTAACGGGCATAACTGGCACGAAGCGTCATTTTTCGCTGTCGAACGCGATCAGTCAGGTCCGCGACGACCGTGAAGTGGCAGCAAGGAACCGTCGCCCCGCATTTCCACTCCAAACGACTATAAATTCACAGCCACTTCTCCGACGTTCCCCCGACGTGTGTTATGCTACTCTTACCTGCATAGAGAATACCTATGGCAAGCGAACCATTACTGCTTATAACTGGCCTCCTCCTGGCGATCAGCGTCGCCGCAACACGAGCATCAAACCGGTTTGGTGTCCCAGCCCTCATCTTGTTTATGGCCGTTGGGATGCTGGCCGGTTCAGATGGACCGGGCGGCATCGTTTTTACCGATGCCGCACTGGCTCAGCATATTGGTGTGGTGGCACTTGTCTATATCCTTTTTTCAGGAGGATTAGACACGGACTGGAAGATCATCAAACCGGTCCTCACTGAAGGATTAATTCTTGCCAACGTTGGGGTATTGGTCAGTACGCTCATCGCTGCGATTGGTGCGCACTTTATTCTTGGCTTCGACTGGCCGCTTGCTCTGCTCTTAGGAGCGATTATCTCCTCTACCGATGCGGCTGCGGTTTTTAACGTCATGCGTTCACGCGGTATTCATCTCAAACACCGACTCGAACCGTTGATCGAACTCGAGTCGGGGAGTAATGACCCTATCGCGGTGTTTCTCACCATCGGCCTGACCCAACTGCTGATGAACCCTGAATCATCACTGCTAACACTCATCCCTCTGTTCATTATTCAGATGGTGTTAGGTACAGCCGGCGGATACGCATGCGGTCGAATCATGATCTGGATTATCAACCGCATTCGCTTACAACAAGAAGGGCTGTACGTTGTGCTGACGATGGCGCTAACGCTCCTTACTTACGGCTTTACAGCCATTATCGGCGGTAACGGCTTCCTGGCAGTTTATCTGGCCGGGATCATGCTGGGCAATGCGAACATTGTTCACAAACGTTCTATTCTGCGTTTTCATGACGGAATTGCATGGCTCTGCCAGATTGCCATGTTCCTGGTTCTAGGTCTGCTCGTCTTTCCATCACAACTACCGGCGATTGCCGGGCAAGGCCTGGCTATGGCGCTCTGGCTCGTCTTTGTCGCTCGACCGATCTCGGTGATCATCGCGATAGGCTGGTGGCGGCGCTCGCTTTCCCAACTCCTTGTGATCGCCTGGGCCGGATTGCGCGGTGCGGTACCCATTGTGCTGGCAACCTTTCCTCTCCTGGCCGGGGTACCCGATGCACCACTCCTCTTCAATCTCGTCTTTTTCATCGTGCTCATATCGGTGCTCCTTCAAGGGATTTCGATCCGCTGGGTGGCTCGTCGCCTCGGTGTGATGACCACACAAGCCGAAAGCGTTGACAGTCATCTCTTCGTTCCCGAAGTAAGTGGTGCTAGCCAAATCCTTGAAGCATACATCCCTCCCGACTCAGAACTGGTCGGTAAATCGCTGATCGACGCCGATCTTCCGCGCGGTCTGCTCGTTGTTCAGATTCAACGTGACGAAGGCTACATCATTCCCAACGGAAACACTGTCTTTGCCCCCCATGATCGGCTTGTACTGCTCGTTGCTCCCACCGCATTACCGGCAGTAACCCGACTCTGCGCCAGTTGTAGCTTGCAGCCCCTCAGTCCATTCCAAATCGGCGCCCAGGGTCAGGTTGAGGCGCGAACCGTCATACAAGAGGAAACGAGTGAACAAGCCCGCTGAAATGTGGCACAAACGAGTATAATACCCGCGAACCGTTATCGTAGAGAGGAGACCATGCTATGCAGACAATTCCGGAGCGCAGCGCAATCCCTGACCGCTACAAATGGAATCCATACAGTATCTTTCCCTCACAGTCAGCGTGGGAAGCAGCAATAGATGAAACCGATGCGATGATTGCCAACGCTGCACGGTTTCGTGGTCGGTTGCATGAAGGGCCCCAGGTCATCAACGAGTTCCTGGGGTTGAGTGAAGCCATTCTCCGCAACGTTGGTCAGATCACAGTGTTTGCCACCATGTTTTATGCCGTCGATACCAACGATCGCGAAGCAAGCGCTATGCGTGATCGCGCAATAGGGTTACAGGCTCGTGCCAGTGCGGCGTTGGCGTTTGGAGAACCGGAGCTGCTGGCAATAGGCGGTGAACAACTGCTGGCGTGGGCCGAGCACGATGAATCCCTGGCAACCTATACCCACTATTTCGAGCGACTGATCGCCCGTGCAGCACACGTTCGTTCGGCCGAGATCGAGGAGCTATTGGGGCAGGTACGTGATCCATTCGCGGCAGCTAGTGCGATCCATGGGGTGTTGGCTAATGCCGAATTACGCTTTCCGCCTGCCTGTGATAGTCAGGGTGTAGCGCATGAGATCACACAGGGAACGATTAACGCTCTCATTACCCATCCCGACCGAACCCTCCGTAAGAATGCCTGGGAGGGATATGCCGATGCCCATATTGCCGTTGAGAATACAATGGCCCAATGTCTTGCTGCCGGGGTCAAACAGAACGTTTTCATCGCCCGTGCGCGACGTTACGCTTCGGCATTGGAAGCAGCTTTAAAGCCGAATTTTATTCCATTGGAGGTTTTCCACAATTTGATTGCTACCTTTGAACGCCATGTACCGGTTTGGCATCGCTACTGGCGCGTGCGTCGGGCCGCTCTTGGCGTTGACGAGTTACACGTCTACGATACCAAAGCACCGCTGGCTACACCTCTGGTCGTGCCTTACGAGCAGGCAATTGAGTGGATTTGCGAAGGAATGGCACCTCTGGGTGCTGAATACGTGCAGATCATGCGGCGTGGTCTACAGGAACAGCGCTGGGTTGATGTCTATCCGAACCGTGGCAAACGCGCCGGTGCGTTTTCAACCGGTGCTCCCGGCACCCATCCCTTCATTATGATGTCGTATAACGATGACATCTTCAGTCTGAGTACCCTGGCCCACGAATTAGGCCATTCGATGCATTCATATTACACACGTCGCACCCAACCTGTCATCTATACTAATTATGGTCTTTTTCTGGCTGAAGTCGCCTCAAACTTCAATCAGGCGCTGGTGCGGGACTATCTGTTTAAAACGCTACCTGATCGCAACGCGCAGATCGCCATTATCGAGGAGGCGATGGCGAATTTCCATCGCTACTTCTTTATCATGCCGACACTGGCACGTTTCGAGCTGATTATCCATCAGCGTGCCGAACGTGGACAGCCGTTAACCGCTGCAATTTTCAACGAACTGATGGCCGATCTCTTTGCCGAGGGATACGGATCAGAGGTCGTCGTTGATCGGGCGCGGGTTGGAAATACGTGGGCTCAATTCTCAACCCATTTATACGCCAATTTCTACGTGTACCAGTACGCAACCGGTATCGCCGGCGCCCATGCCCTGGCGGCACCCATTATTGCCGGCGAGGCTGGAGCGGCTGAGCGCTACATTAACGAATTTTTGAAGGCGGGCGGATCGCGCTTCCCCCTAGAGATTCTACGTCGGGCTGGGGTTGATCTAGCTTCTCCTGAACCAATTGAACGTACCTTTGCCGTGATGGCCTCGTACATTGATCGTTTGGAAACGTTGGTGAAAGCGGAGGAGTAGGAAACAGTATGCTGGCTCAAAGGAGATACGTATGCGATGCTCAACGAGGAGCGTACAGTTGATCTCTCACCGACGATCCAATCTGCTACTCCTCTGTCTGGCAGGATTGATTGCGTTGTGCATTCCTGCGGTATCTGCCCAACCACCGTATCGTGTGCACCTGCCATTAGTCGTGCGACCGGCCCAGAATCCGTTGCTAAGCGGAGAGGCTACGTACTATCTCGAAGCTGATGGGAGCGGAAGTTGTCTGTTTGACCCGATCCCTGGCGATCGTATGGTAGCCGCAATTAGTTACCTTAATTATGGCAATGCTGACTATTGTGGGGCGTATGTTGAAGTTTTCGGGCCCCAAGGGAGCGTCATTGTTCGGATTGTCGATATGTGTCCGGATAATCCGGGATGTGGCTTAAACCATCTCGATCTCAGCCCAGAAGCGTTTGATCGCATTGCCCCAAGAGCATGGGGCCGCGTACCAATTACCTGGCGTGTCATCAGTCCAATGCTCAGCGGGCCGGTGCAGTTTCACCTCAAAGCTGGGAGTAATCCATGGTGGCTGGCATTTCAGGTACGTAACCATCGCAATCCAATTGCGCAACTGGAATATCTGACTCCGCAGAATCAATGGGTACAGCTCAGCCGTACCACATACAATTACTTTATTCGCCAATGTAACTGCGCAAACGGTGAGACTGGCCCCTTTACGTTGCGCATTACCGATATTTACGGGAATGTGCTGACTGAAACTGTACAATTTACTACTCTTTCACGGAATAGTAATTCTCCGGGTGAATTAGTGAATGGAAGCGGCCAGTTTCCTTACGGGCCGTAGCCTGATCAGACAGAGAAGGGGGCGAACAAAAGAGATTGGCTGCAAGCACTTATTGCAGCCCTGATAGCCCGGCAATCGCCTGGAAATGCTAAATACGCCGATTCCTTTGCAGCGAGTGGTCTCACCCTACCGGGGAGAGGTGAGACCAGGTAGGGGTGAGCAAACTGCTCAGACGAATTCAAACCGTTCCAGCTCACTACGCCGGAACGATGCGAAGACAGACAGATCGCGAATCGTGCGCTGGATCAAATCGCGCTCAATGGGGTCGTTGTAGCTGCGAACGAGACGGCGAATAGCTTCGTGCCACTCAGGTGGTGGTGTGTAGCGATAGAACGGTTGACCAGCGGCTACATTAGCGACCGACAAAAAGCCCGCCGCAGTCAGGTCTTCTAAGGCTTGCTGTACACTCCATATATCGCGAAAGAGCCGCTCGGCAATCGCCGATGCCGTAAGCTCGGCGCGTGGATGCTCGTGAAACATAAGGAGCAAGTGTAGCTTCGTCGGCGTATCGAGTACATGCTCAAGCAGACGTTGGACGAGAGGATCGATCATAGCGTTGCTCCTTCCTCGGTGATCGACCATGATCACGCGATGAGATTCCTGATAAACGACTCCTACGTCGTGGGAGGAGCATGGAACGGGGCGCAAATGAAAAATGTTTCAGGTATCACAGGCAATTATACATCATTCTTTGATAAAATGCCATACCTTTGCCGACTTTTTTCACAACTTCAATGAACGAATCGCAACCAATATTGTTGTTTATGCAACCGTTTTGGGGCGAGTATAATGTAGGTGACTGTGTTCTATTGTCAGGAGGTTGTCAATGTCTACCATTCCCGTTGCAGTGCTTGGCGCCACCGGCGCAGTGGGCCAGCGCTTTATTCAATTGCTTGAGGGACATCCGCTCTTTCGTGTGGTTGCATTAACCGGTAGCGAGCGTAGTGCCGGTAAGAAGTATCGCGAGGTGTGCCGATGGGTCCTCGATACCCCGATGCCCGCCGCAGTAGCCGATCTGACGGTCCTCGATGCCGACGCCGATGTACCGGCACAGTTGGTCTTTTCTGCCCTACCTAGTACAGTAGCCGGCCCAATCGAACAACGGTTGGCTGCCGCCGGACATATCGTCTGCTCAAATGCTTCTAACCATCGGATGGAGCCAGATGTACCGTTAGTGATACCAGAAGTGAATCCTGACCATCTGGCGTTGATTACCGTTCAACGCCGACGGAGGGGTTGGTCAGGTGCGATTGTCACCAATCCTAACTGTACTTCAACCCCCGCAACAATGGTACTCAGACCATTACTTGATACCTTTGGGGTACGGCGAATGTTGCTGGTCAGCATGCAGGCGCTCTCTGGTGCAGGGTATCCGGGCGTACCCAGCTACGATATTGTCGATAATGTCATTCCATTTATCGGTGGGGAAGAACCAAAACTCGAAGTTGAACCGCAAAAGATGCTTGGTCAGTTGCGTGATGAGACCATTGTCCCTGCCAGCTTTACGACCTCAGCCCACTGCAACCGGGTTCCGGTTCTTGAAGGTCATCTGGTATGTCTCTCGATAGAGCTTGAGCAGAAAGCCAGTCCAGACGAGATCGCAACTATCTTGAGTCATTTCCGTGGGCTGCCCCAAGAGCTACGTTTGCCCACTGCTCCCGAACAACCGATTATTGTTCGCAGCGAACCAGATCGTCCACAACCACGACGTGACCGTGATGCCGGTCGGGGGATGTCAACAGTAGTAGGACGGATTCGCCCCTGTTCGTTATTCGATATTAAGTTAATCGCCCTCAGCCACAATACCATCCGTGGTGCTGCCGGGGCGTCCATCTTAAACGCTGAATTGATGCATGCACAGGGGTGGCTGGCATGAATACGTGGGCAACAATTGCTGACCTTACCGATGATCGAGTGATCTATCGCGATCTGCAACCATGCGATACCAGTCTACCCGGTCTGACAACACTGCGTGCCATTTTAGGGCTACCGGCCAACGCCATCCCCCGCAAACGCGATGCGGCGTATGCTCAGGTGATGCTGTCCTTAGTGCAAGCTGCACAGGCTTTACGCAATGGCCCACCGATCACGACAGTGGTTGTGATCGGTGATACCGAGAATGATCGCCTCTTGACGGTACATCTCCAGGCGATTGGTACGATCACTACGTATGGATTTATAGGTGCTGATCGACCGGTCGCACCGGCATCATTAACCTGGGATGGTGTGGTTGCGAATGCTACCCGTTGGGCGCTTGTTCATGAATGGGCAGCAGCATTGACCAACCAGGGGATCGTCTGGCCGCAAACAGCCGTCCTTATCGACATCGATAAGACCCTTTTGGGGCCACGTGGACGTTCCGATGGTGCAATTGACGATGCTCGAGCAGAGGCTGCCTTGCGCGTGGCAACTGATCTGTTGGGTGAGCGGGTTGATCGCAGTGTCTTTCGCCAGCATTACACCGAATTATGTCGGCGTGAATGGCATGCGATTACACTTGATAATCAGGACTATACCGTCGCAATGGCACTCTTTGCAACAGTTGAGGTTTTCGATCTGCCAGCAATTGAGGTACAGCTAGAAGCTGGTCTATCACCAACCCTGCTTGAGTTATTAATTGCCGCGCAACAGGTTCCGGTAGAACTACAGGCATTGCGCCAGCAATTAATCGAACGGATTGAAGCAGGTGATCCGACACCGTTTACGCAGTTCCGCCGTGCCGAGCTAGAAACGACGGCAGCTCGTATGGCTGACGGACGGCTAACCCTGAGTAACGAGCTTTTCACACTGGGCCGACGGTTGCAAGCGCAAGGAGCATTGATCCTGGCGGCATCTGATAAGCCGGCAGAGTCGGCGTTACCAACACCCGAACAGCAGGCAGCCGGGTTCCTACCATTACACCGTACACCAGCCATACTTGACTGAGAATAAATGTGGCATTTCCCTCGCCTTCCTCTTCTCCCAATGGGAGGGAGGAAGGTAACATACTGGTGTGGCGCAGACAGGTTCCTAGCTCGCTTGTATCTGCCCGACACGGGATGAGCCGACAGAGAGGATGATTCGGCGTTACGTATGATGAGGAGTAACCCCGTTTGCATCCATAGAAAGGTGGGTGAGGACATTGCCCTCACCCACCCGTTGCGTTGGAGCTTATACGGAGCTTTCGTACCGAAACTTACAACCCAAATACATCGAGCATATACCGCAAATTCTCCAATGGAATAGGTTTAAGTAGAAACATGTTAGCTCCTGCGTTCAATGCGTATGGCTCAACCACCGGATCAGCCGAAATCATCACGATGGGCATGGTGTACCCTTCCTGACGTAATGTGAATGTCATGTCAATGCCGTCCATTTTCGGCATATGATAGTCGGTGATGATCAGATCATATTGATGACGACGAGCCAGTTTTAAGCCATCGGCGCCATGATTCGCCGTATCAATTTTCACACTGCGCCGCAATGCCTTCATTGCGTTTTGCAGGAAAGAACGCACGTTGGCTTCGTCTTCTACGATGAGGATGCGCATAGGTTCTCTCATTAACACTATTCCCAATACTACTTCATGAAACGAAGTGATACAGCGAATTTCCGCATATTTCTGAATATTCAAGTGTCATTACTGAGCTGTAATCTCCTGAAATGTGCTAAGATCGAACCCGGCAGCAGTGTGAAGGAGGTTGGCATGCAGCAACGACAACGGCTTGGGGTTGTCACCGGTGGCTCGCTTCAGGACGGATTGACGGTACGACTCGATGCCGGAACATCGGTCGAAGATATGCGGGTCGGGAAGTTTGTTGTCGTGCAGGGGCAACGGTTCACCTTTTTTTCGATGGTGACCGATGTACGCCTTGGGGCAACGACCCCCAAGGTAACGCTCGATCCACCACCGGCCGATGAGTTTTTTACTAGTGTTCTGACAGGTACGACCACGTATGGTGAGTTGAAGCTCGATCTCCGTTTAATGCTCCCACTCGATGGGAGTGCAGAGCTGTTGCCGGTGAGAACGGTACCACACCACTTCGCCCCCCTGTACGAAGCCAATGAAGCCGATTTCACCCAGGTTTTCGGTCGTGAAGAGGGCAGTCATTTCATGATCGGAACACCGCTCGATATGGCCGTACCGGTTTGTATTGACCTGAACCGATTGGTTGAACGCTCAAACGGTGTCTTCGGGAAGAGTGGTACTGGGAAGAGCTTTCTCACCCGTCTGCTCTTGTGCGGCATCATCCTGAGCGATGTAGCCTCTAATTTAGTATTCGACATGCACAACGAATATGGATGGACGGCTCGTTCAGAGGGAAGTTCCTTTGTGAAGGGTTTGCGCCAACTCTTTGGGAGTAAGGTCGTGGTGTATACCCTTGCCGGTGGCACAGAGCGCCATTATCCCAGCGATGGTGAGATCGCTATTGGGTACGATCACATTGAACCAGAAGATGTACTCTTGCTCAGTGAGGAACTTAACCTGAACCCGACTGCCGCTGAGACGGCTGAATTGCTGGTTGACGCATACGGTCAACAGTGGTTAGCCGAGCTTTGGGGTATGGATCAAGACACGCTCAAGGCATTTGCGGAAGAGAAAAATGCCAGTCTGGCCTCACTCAACGCATTGAAGCGGAAGACGTTACAACTCAAACGGCTCGGTTTCGTAAAACCACACGCGGATCTCGCGACTGTTGATCTGTTAATCAATGCCTTGATGAGTGGTCGGCACGTCGTGTTAAGTTTTGGTCGCTACGATGATCCGCTGGCATATATGCTGGTTGCCAACGTTCTGACCCGTCGCATCCATCAACGCTGGCGGGAACAAACAGAACGCTATCTGCAAACGAAAAACGAATCCGATCGGCCACGTCCGCTGATGATCACCATTGAAGAAGCGCACAAATTTCTTAACCCGCACCTGGCGCGGCAGACGATTTTCGGCACCATTGCACGTGAAATGCGTAAATACAGTGTTACCTTGCTGGTCGTTGATCAGCGCCCATCATCCATTGATAGCGAAGTGCTGAGTCAGCTCGGAACCCGCATTACAGCGCTGTTAAGCGACGAGCAAGACATCGATGCCGTGTTTACCGGTGTTGGTGGCAGCAACCGACTCCGTGCCGTGCTCGCTAACCTCGATACCCGCCAACAAGCGCTCGTGCTAGGCCATGCCGTACCGATGCCGGTTGTCGTGCAAACGCGATCCTACGATGAGGAATTTTACCGCTTCGTTGAACAACGAACCCGGCGTGTCGCTTCACTCGTTCAAGCTCAGCAGGAAGTTGACGAGCTGTTTCCTGACTAGCTGCGAACAAGCTTTTGCCCATCACGCTCAACCTCCTACCTGGCCGATGGGAAGGAGGCCGAACATGCTAAGCACCATCGCTCTTCTGAACCAAAATGGCAGGGCACACCACGGAGTAAGCCGGAGAAATGGCTTCCAACCCATCTCAGAGCCTGATCAAACACTCGGATTGCTCATCGGGCACGTACCGTACCTGTGCGACTATTGCGTGAGGGGTTGCCAATATCCTTTCGCGCCAGCACCCCACGTTCCCCCTTTCTCTCCCCGTGTGGGAGAGGAAGGGGGCGAGGGGGAAGGTGAGGGGCGCCAGGCGTGCTCCGCAGCACCGGTGCTGAAACCGTTGCGGAGACGCATGCGCTGCCCGCCAACGTTCCCCTGACCATTGTGGCGATGCCATTGTCGAGCCGCGTCAAAAGCCCAGGTTTTTGGTTATGCTCTCAGGCACCCACTTTTTCGCCCCTGGTTAAGCGAGAAAGGGTGTTAGAGGAAAGGTGAGAGTTGCCAGGCGTACTGATGAGACGTGCGCTGGCTTCCGCTTTGGATTCCGCCCCTACCATACGATGACGGGCACCAACACAACAAATGCTATAATATCCTTAACCCCATACCGTGAACAAACAAGGAGCGATGTATGCCCCGTACCGAGCCAACTCCCGCGCTTATCAGCGCTATTGAAGAGGTGCAAAAGCGCGTGCTTTGGCTGGCCACATTGATGATCCATCATGCAAATCATGTGCGTCCTAATCACGATGGTGTGAAGGTCGGTGGTCATCAAGCCTCATCTGCGTCGATGGTAACGATCTTAACCACGCTGTATCTCCACTATCTACGACCCGGCGACCGCGTTGCGATCAAACCGCACGCTTCGCCAGTGTACCACGCACTACAATATTTGCTCGGTCGGCTTGACGCTCGTTATCTGACTCAATTACGGGCTTTTGGTGGTTTACAGGCTTACCCTTCACGTACAAAAGACCCTGACTCACCCGATTTTTCGACCGGCTCTGTTGGCTTAGGAGCCGTTGCCCCGGCATTTGCCGCGCTTAGTGCGCACTACGTGGCAGCTCACTTTGGCAGACCCGCTACGCAACGCTTTGTTGCTTTGGTTGGTGATGCCGAACTTGATGAAGGGAATGTTTGGGAGGCTGTGCTCGATCCGGCACTCAGTGAACTCGATAATCTGCTGTGGATTGTTGATCTCAACCGCCAGAGCCTTGATCGTGTAGTACCTGGTATTCGTGCGACTCATCTCAAGCGTCTGTTTGCCGATAGTGGCTGGCGAGTATTGGAAGCGAAATACGGATGTCGCCTGCAAACGCTCTTTGCCCAACCTGATGGCGATCTCCTACGCGCACGCATCGACGAGATGAGTAACGAAGAATATCAGGCCCTGATCCGTCTACCGGGAGCCGAGCTACGTCCCCGGTTGATCAACGGCGACAAACGGCTCGCTCGTTTGCTCGATCAAGTACCCGATGCAGAGCTACCGGCAACACTGGCTAATCTTGGCGGTCACGATGTGACTGAACTGCTCAAGACACTCGCCGCTGCCGATACTGAACCACGTCAACCAACTATCATCTTTGCGTACACCATTAAAGGTTGGGGGCTACCCATCGCCGGTCATCCGCTTAACCACTCAATGTTGCTTAGCCCTGAACAAATTGAGACGCTGCGCGAACAGTTTGGGATTCAACCCGGCCACGAATGGGATCGGCTTCCACCCGATTCACCCGGCGGAAGGCTATGTGCCGAAGTTGCACACCGACTCTACAATGTGCCACCACAACCAAAGCCAACGCCGACGATCCCGTTGCCCGATGAAATTACGGTACCGACGAGTGGTATGATCAGCACCCAAGACACGTTTGGGCGCTTCCTGGTGCGCATCGCCGATCTACCCGGCTTACGTGAGCACATTGTTACTGCCTCTCCCGATGTATCGGTTTCAACCAACCTGGCCGGCTGGATCAACAAGACCGGTGTTTTTGCCCGTCGCGAAGAGCCGGATTTTGAAACTGAAGCCTACCGGATGTTGCGTTGGCGGCGTTGGCCGGGTGGACAGCACATCGAGCTAGGCATTTCTGAGATGAATCTCTTTATGCTGTTGGGGATGTTCGGGCTTGCCCACGAGCTGATCGGCGAACTACTCATTCCCATCGGCACCGTCTATGACCCGTTTGTCTGTCGGGGGCTTGATGCCTTCATCTACGGACTCTATTCAGGTGCTCGCTTTATCGTCGTTGGTACACCAAGTGGAATCACGCTCGCCCCTGAAGGTGGTGCACACCAATCCTCAGTAACGGCTTCGTTGGGCATAGAACTACCGCAACTGGCCAGTTTTGAACCATGTTTTGCCCTGGAAACCGCATGGCTCTTGCGCGAAGCCATCCGTCTATGTATCGATCCGCAAGGCTCGGCCAGCTACCTGCGTCTCTCAACCCGACCAATTGATCAGAACCTGCTGCAACCAGCCCTTGACCGGCTCGGCGTTACCGAATTGCACCGACAGGTGCTCTTAGGTGGGTACCGGTTGATCGATCGGAACGACTACCAGGATCATCCCGATGCACCAATAGTGCACATCGTAACCAGTGGCGCTTTGGTACCGGAAGCAGTTGCAGCAGCCCACTATCTGCGTCGGGAAGGAGTGGCAGCCAACGTGATCAATCTCACTAGCGCTCGCCGTATCTACGAACGCTGGCAGCGTGGCGACGATCTGAGCTGGCTCTTCCCGCCAAATGAACGCACAGCGCCAATCGTGACCGTCCACGATGCCGCATCGCATGCACTTGCGTGGCTTGGATCAGTCTACGGCGCTCCCCTGCGCGCCCATGGTGTTGACCGATTTGGGCAATCAGGAAGCCGTGATGATCTCTACCGTGCGTTTCATCTCGATCCGCTGTCGATTGTTGAGACGGCGTTCGACCTGATAGACTAGATGGCGACAAAAAAGACCTGGTAAGCGGAGCGATGGAACCCGTGCAATGCTCCGACGTGCCTGAGTTGCCTGGGTGCGCGGGCCACTGGCCCGCGTCGGGCAGAAATACTGGAGACGGCAGTCGGGTTGGGGACCCGCCCCGACCACGTGCTACCGCGCATCATTGGCGAGCGACCAGGAACCTGACCATAGACCACCTCGGCAAGGGCAGCAGTACGCCGTTGCACACACTGCGGACATTCCTCTCATCCTTCTCCCCCCTCCTCACCGCTGCCAGGTCGGGTGAGAACGTTGAAAACCCTACAGCCACATTCACCATATTGACAGACAACGTTCCTTTTTCTACACTAGTAATGCAAGAGTCGTGTATAACAAAGAAAGGTAGCGAAACGTATGACCATCGAGCGCCCGGAAGCGTTCGTCTTCTTTGGTCCACAGACCGTCGTTGGCCCGGAACTGAAGCCGGGGGATAAAGCTCCCGATTTCACCCTGATCAACAACAAATTGCAACCGGTCACCCTAGCAGATTTTGCCGGCAAGCCCCTATTAATTAGTGTGGTCCCATCACTCGATACGGGTGTGTGCAGTAAACAAACGACTCGTTTCAACGAAGAGGCAGCTCGCTTGGCCGGACAAGCCAACTTTATCACGGTTAGCGCCGACCTACCCTTTGCGCAGGCACGTTGGTGTGGAGCCAATCACGCTGACGCGATCCAGACCCTTTCCGATCACCGTGATATGAGTTTCGGCATGGCTTACGGTACCTATGTTCCCGCGTATCGGATCGAGCAACGTGCGGTCTTTGTCGTTGATCGCGAGGGGATCATTCGCTATAGCGAGTACGTACCGGTCGCCGGTCAAGAACCAAACTACGATGCGGCGCTAGAGGTGCTCAAATCGCTCCTCTAGGTACGCAATAGAAACACCAACAGCGTGGGTTGTTCCCTCTTCATCGTTACAGGCAGGTTACATCCCGATTCTTCCTTCAAGGGAGCGCTTGCCGCCTGCGCTCCCTTGTGCTATACTGCCCGTCGGCATAATGGAATGCCAAAATACACACACCCAGAGGCACAGTCGCTCCTCCGGTGTACACCGGCCCAGACTGTGAGACACAATGGGTGGAGGGGTTTTAGCCAGAAAAGGAGCAAACCAGGTATGACACAAGCATTGCCGCGCGTTGTTACGATTCGTGAGTTGTTGGAAGCGGGTGCACACTTCGGCCATCCTACCAATCGTTGGAATCCGAAGATGAAGCCGTACATCTTCACCGCCCGCAACGGGATCCACATTATCGACCTGCAACAGACGGTAGCCGGTCTGAGCCGAGCGTACCAGTTCATTACTGAACTTACCGCGCGCGGCGAAAAAATTCTCTTCGTTGGCACCAAGAAGCAGGCGCAAGAGGCAGTTATGGAAGAAGCCACCCGCTCCGGTCAGTATTATGTCAATCAGCGCTGGCTGGGCGGAACGCTGACAAACTTTGCAACCATTAAGCGCCGTCTGAAGCTACTGAGCGATCTGGAAGAACAGCGCGACCGTGGCGAGTTTGCCCGTCTTACCAAGGCAGAAGCGGCCAAACTCGAAGAGAAGATTGTGCGCCTCAACCGGGTATTTGCCGGGTTGAAGGGAATGGATCGTCTGCCAGGCGCTGTCTTCATTGTTGATCCGCGTAAGGAAGAACTAGCGGTGCGTGAAGCAGCCAAACAAGGTATCCCAATTGTTGCAATGGTTGATACCAACTGCGATCCTGATCCAATCGATTATGTGATCCCGTGCAACGACGACGCGATCCGCGGTATTCGCCTCATGGCCGGCAAGATTGCCGATGCTGCGCTTGAGGGAATACGTCGGCGTGAAGAAACCCAGCAGTAATGTGCTGGGAACCTGGTATCTGACTACGCCAGGTTGCAATGCCGGGTTTGACAGGCCAAACCGACACGCACGGGGGGGCAATAGCCCCTCCGTCGCACGATCCAAACGTATGCGAACTATCACGAAGGATATACGACATTATAGCCAGAGGGAGTACTACTGTGGCGGTATCAATTGAATTGGTCAAAGAATTGCGTGAACGCACCGGCGCCGGTATTAAGGAATGTCGCGATATTCTCGAACAGACCGGTGGTGACATCAACAAGGCGATTGAAATTCTCCGTGAGCGAGGGATCGAGGCCGCCGCGAAGAAAGCCTCGCGTGAAGCCAGAGAAGGCCTGATCGGTGTCTACGTTCACTACGGCTCACGCATTGCAGCGATGGTCGAACTAAGCTGTGAAACCGACTTTGTCGCCCGCACTGCGGAGTTTGGGCAACTGGCTAACGATCTGGCCCAACACATTGTGGCGCTCAATCCACGTTTTATCAGCGCCAATGAGGTAACTGATGAGATGATCGCCGAGAGCGGCCAATCGCGGCAGGCCTTCCTCGAAGAAACGGTACTCCTCGAGCAGAAGTTTATCAAAGACCCAGCCCGTACCATCGAAGAAAAGATCAAAGAGGCAATTGCCAAACTAGGTGAAAATATCGTTGTCCGGCGGTTTGTCCGCTATGAGGTCGGTGCATAGGAAGAAGGAATCCGGACGGTTGTTCTTAGGAAACGACCGTCCGGTTCGTTACCAACGGTGAGTTATTCTATGCAGCAGCCAAAATATCGCCGGATCTTAATCAAACTAAGCGGCGAACAGATCAAAGGGAGCGATGGCGAGGTCATTAGCTACGACATGCTCGATTTCCTCGCCCAGGAGATCGGTCGCGTTCATCGCCATGGGGTAGAAGTCGCTGTTGTGGTCGGCGGTGGTAATATCTGGCGTGGTCACCGTGCTATCGAGCGGGGAATGGATGCCGCCCAGTCGCATTACATGGGAATGCTGGCGACCATTATCAACGCGCTGGCTATGCAAGATGCCCTCGAACGCCACGGTCTCGATACCCGTGCCATGACGGCGATCAAAATGGACGAGGTTGCCGAACCGTATATTCGCCGACGCGCAACTCATCATCTGGAAAAGGGACGAGTGATCATCCTGGCCGCCGGTACCGGCAACCCCTATTTCACCACCGATTCGGCTGCGGCGCTTCGTGCAGCCGAAATTCACGCCGAGGTCATCTTGATGGCCAAAAATGGTGTTGACGGTGTCTACGATGATGATCCACGTCGCAATCCGGCGGCTACCCGCTTCGATCATATTCACTATCTCGAAGCGATCAATCGTGGGCTGACCGTTATGGATAGTACAGCCCTTACCTTCTGTATGGACAACAATTTGCCGATTATTGTCTTCAATGCTCTCGAGCCCGGTACAATCGAGCGGATTGTCATGGGAGAACATGTAGGAACCCTTGTAAGTAATCAGCGAGGAGGCGCGTAATGCTAAACGATGTCATCTCTGAGTATGAGGTACACTTGAAAAAGGCGACCGAAGCATTGCGTCATCACCTGGCGTCGATCCGAACAGGACGCGCCTCGTCGGCATTGGTGGAACATTTGCACGTTGATGCTTACGGAACCACACTACCGCTCAATCAACTGGCCAGTATCAGTGTTCCTGAGGCACGTCTGATCGTGATTCAGCCCTACGACGCTTCTATGATCAAGGCAATCGAAAAGGCGATCCAGCAATCGGATCTGGGTTTAAACCCTAGCAACGACGGGCGTGTGATCAGACTACCCGTTCCACCGTTGACCGAAGAACGGCGCCGTGAGCTGGTGAAGATGGTACGCCATCGAGTTGAAGAGGTGAAGATTTCGGTACGCAATCAACGCCGTAACGCAATCGATGATTTGAAGAAGCTAGAAGCGGAAAAGCTGATTAGCGAAGACGAGTTACACCGCGGCCAGGATCGTATTCAACAGTTGACCGATCGCTGTGTCCGCGAGCTTGAGCAGATCGGGGCCGAAAAAGAAGCAGAAGTGATGGCAGTGTAGGGTCGTCACTGAGAGGCACTGTTGTATGAGTGAGGATGGTGTACTGGCCGGTGCAACGATTCCGCGACACATTGCGGTAATCATGGATGGCAATGGGCGTTGGGCACAGCAACGTGGCTTACCGCGCCTCGCCGGTCATCGTGCCGGAACAGAGAATATCCGCCCAATCGTGACAGAATGCGCCCGCATTGGGGTACAGGTGCTGACCCTGTACGCCTTTTCGACCGAAAACTGGAATCGGCCATCGCTCGAAGTGCAGGGACTGATGCAGATTTTAAGCGAATTTATCGACCGCGAGATTCAAAATCTGCATGCACAAAATGTCCATTTGCGCCATCTGGGGCGTCTTAATGGCCTTAGCCCGCATCTACGCGAGAAGGTCAACTATGCCATCGAACTCACTCGCCACAATACCGGTCTGACACTGGCGATTGCGTTTAATTACGGTGGTCGGGCCGATATTGTTGATGCTGTACGCGCTATTGTTGCCAGCGGTATCCCCGCCGATCAGATTACTGATGAGATCATCAGTGCTCACCTCTCGACCCATGGCTTACCTGATCCTGATATGATCATTCGCACCAGCGGAGAGCGACGACTCTCGAATTTTCTGATCTGGCAGTCGGCCTATAGTGAGTACTGGTTTACGCCGGTGTTCTGGCCCGATTTTCGACCCGAGCATCTGCATCAGGCAATTCTTGACTATGGACGGCGCGAACGCCGCTTCGGCGGGCTCCCCAAGCCGAACTAATACACTTGCCATCCGAATCGCAAGTGTAGTTGTATTGCTACCGCTAATTATCGCTGGTGTCTGGTGGCCACCAACCACTGCATTGCTAGCTGGTGTGGCTACCTCGCTGGCGATTGGCGAGCTGTTCGCGATTTTCCGCCACGGTGGCTATCAACCACGACTGGCTGAGGGTCTCGCCGTTGGCTGGCTCATCTGTGCCGCAACGTTTTTTCAGCCGCTGACAACCATCGATCTGTTATTGGCAGTGATGTTCGTGGCAATTATCGGTACACTAATTGCCGAAATTGCTCGTCGTGACCGCCAGACCAGCCTGCTGAGTTGGGCACTGACATTAGCTGGCGCATACTATGTCGGTGGCTTACTCAGTAGTTACCTCCTTCTACGTCAACTCGAACAACCGTTACAAGACGGGTGGCTTGCATTCGCCCAAATTCCTCCTGGTGCGGCGTGGGTGTTTTTTACGCTGGCCACTACCTGGCTGCAAGATACCGGCGCCTTTTTCGTTGGACGAGCTTTTGGGCGCACCAAAATGGCGCCCATACTAAGCCCTAAAAAGAGTTGGGAAGGGTTTGCTGGTGGGATGGCAGCCGCCATTGCAACTGCTCTGTTCTGCGTTCCCCTGCTAGGCCTCCCGATTACCCTGGTTGAAGCAGTTATCTTAGGTATGGCAGCGGGTATCTTCGGTCCCCTGGGCGATCTGGCTGAGTCGCTTATCAAACGACAGGTCGGCGTCAAAGACTCAGGATTTATCATTCCCGGTCATGGTGGTATTCTGGATCGCATTGATAGCATTCTTTTTACCGGACCAGTTATTTACTACCTAGTTGTTATCTTTCTCCAGTAACAACTGCCGTTCCGCACTGTAAACAGGATCAGGAAATGACTACAGCGATTGATATCCAACAGCAATGGGTTCCTGATATTGTGCTATCCGGTTTTGAAGTACGATCAATCAACCTGGTCAGTGGCCGAGCTGTGCTGATCCGCCAGAGTAATCCACCAGTACAAGGGAGAGCTGTTCTCTACGTGCACGGATATTCTGACTACTTTTTTCAAGCTCACCTTGCCGATGTCTTCCGTGACCATGGTTATGCGTTCTACGCGATAGATCTCCCCGGTCACGGACGAGCGACCGATCCGGGACAGATTCCCTGTTTTTACCGCAATATCGCCGATTTTTATCCATTTCTCGACGCCGCCATCACCGTGATCGATGCTGAGCAGCAGCGACCTTGGATCGTACTGCACGGTCATTCGGCTGGTGGGTTAGTTACCGCACTCTACGCTGCTGAAGGCCAACGCCGTGATCGGATTAGTGCTCTTGCGCTCAATAGCCCATTCTTTGATTTTTTCATTGATCGCCTGACACGGGCATCAATCCCGCTGGTGATGCTTATCGGTCGTATTCAGCCCTCGCGAATAGTTGGCAAGCTCTCTTCAGTGTATGGCGAGAGCATTTATCGCGGTACGGGCGGTGAATGGGATTTCGACCAGCGCTGGAAGCCGGTCAACGGAATTCCAATGCGTGCCGGAACAGCACGAGCTATCTTGTTAGCCCAACGACGCCTGCGGCGCGGCCTCGGCATCCGCTGTCCGATTTTCATTGCCCATTCGGCACGCTCTGCCTGGCCGGTAGCCGGTAACCCCGAGGTTCACCGGGCTGACATTGTGCTCGATATTGCCCATATGCGCCGTGATGGCCCAAAATTGGGCGATGATGTGACTATGGTTGCCATTGAAGGCGGTATCCACGATCTGGCGCTCTCTGCCAAACCGGTGCGCGAGCATTACTTTAAGGAAATGATGAGCTGGTTGACGGAAGTGGGGGTGAAGGTGGGAATACATGAAAGCAGCGAGTAGTCCGTTCCGTAGAGCCTACCTGCACACAAGGCGATCAATCTACCACCTGGGAGAAAGATACCCGCAGATGAACGGCATCTTACTGATAGGTATTCAAGTAGAAATGACACACTGAATGGAAGCCGTTTCATTGCTTCGCTCTGAGACTACAGACGTTTTAGACACTGTTTTTCTACTTAAAGATATTATGATTGCGGAGTTGTCACCATGAGCATGTCTCTTCTCATAAGCGTGCTTTGGGCTATAGTTATACTCCTGGCATATTTCCAATTTTGGCCTATTGTGCAGAAGCAGAAACTGTCACCGCTAACAGCTTGTCTATTGATCGCTTCTCTTGCTTTCATATCCAGGCAAATACCCTGCATTCTGTTACCTATGGGGGCAATGTATGATATCGATTCATATCGCATGGTAGGTAGTGTCATTTTGCAGGGTGGAGATGTCTACAGTCATCCTGACCTTGTTAAGCGTTATCCATACTTACCACTACAAATGTACTGGATGGCCTTTTCAGTGTGGTTCTCTGAACACTTCCAACTTTCATTAGTAAAAGTTGTGAAACAGGCCCCCATAATGGCAGACGTGGGAATAGCGATAATATTATTTAGGTACTTTCATCGAAGTAATCAAACCGAGATCGCTCTTCATAGTGGTTTGCTGTATGCTCTAAATCCTATAGCTATCTTTGTGTCTGCATACCATGGCCAGTTCGATGCTATTCCCACTCTATGCATCTTACTTGCAATCTATTGGCTTGATCGTTCACCACTAATAGCGGGTTTTTGGCATGGATTGGGAATTCTTGATAAAAGCTGGCCGGTATTAGCTATCTTTTCTTTAGTAAAGAGCATCAGTGGTTGGAGAAAGAAATTTTATTTTCTTTGTGCTACCTTCACAATTCCTCTCACTGGTGTTATCCTATATATAATCCTATTTCCATCAAATTTAGTAGATGTTCTTACCCGTGCTCTCGGATATAACCACGGCGTGGGAGTATGGGGTTACACTTCTATTATTCGTATGATTGCGGTTCTTAATCCTAATCTCAGCTTTTTATTTTTGTTGTTCATTGAGAATGGTCGGTACTTAACACTCGGCATCCTTGGCTTGGTTTGGATAATTCGCGCAAGAAGCGAGATGCCACACGAAGGAGTTCTAACGATACTTCTTGCTTTCTTTGCCGGGACTCACGCATTTTCTATACAATATCTTATGTGGCTTGTACCATTTGCTATCTTAAGCAGAGATTTTCGATTTCTGAAATTTTACACTCTGGGAGCTTTTGGATACATGTTGTTAACATATTCAACACTGATATTAGAGCCTCATATCTATAGCCTGTTTACCCAACAACAAGCAGATTGGATTATCATTCTATCTAGTTTTCCTGCCTGGATTGCAACCATCTATTGGTTGAAACAACGTTTGTTTAGAAGCCACAAACGGTTGAGTGAAACGGTGAAAAACAGCTCGACTGAGCAGCTTAGCCTGATCTTCAGTAAGCTCGATCAGTCTCGTCCAACGGAGCATAAATAACCCGCTTGCAATAGTATCATGGAGGTGCGAACTGCGTCAGGTAACGATTCGATCACCACCACACACTCGAGGTATTCTATGGCTACCACCGTCCACACCCTCAACAGTTATCACCCTGAATAGAATTGAAATCTGGTCGTCTAGCGGTCGTAGTTCTATGGTTGAGCAGCATGATGATGGTCGCATTCGGATAGTACTCGAAGGAGGCAATTCGTATAGCGTCGAACAGCAGCAGACTTGTCTGACAACCTATTTACCCGTCATTCATTACCAGTCTTGAAAACGTTGAAAGGAGGAATTCATTGTACCGACATCGTCTTCTCGTCTTGCTCGCAGTATGGTTTATTGTCGTTGTGTTGCCCGTAACGGCACAACCTTCAACAAGCATTTCCACCATCTACCTCCCACTGGTTGCGACAAACACAATCCGACCGTTCGGCTTTGAGACAAACACTGGCTGGCTTTACAATTCGGCCGTCAAAGCTCAGGCTGCCAACTTGAACGCACACTGGGTACGCTTGAACACCCTGAGTTGGCGAGAAGCACAACCAACCGCCACCAGTTCGATCAACTGGAATGCCACCAGCTTCCAACGATTCGAGCAAGAGGTATTAGCTGCGAATCAGCTTGGGTTGCAGGTCATGGCCGTTATTGACGATCACCCATCGTGGGCCACTGGAAGTAATCATATCTGTGCAGCTATACTCGACGAGTACCACGATGAGTTCGCAGCATTTGTGCGAGCAGTGGTTGCAAAGTATAGCCAGTATCCGTACCTTGTGCGCTACTGGGAACTGGGTAATGAACCAGACGTTGATCCCAGATTAGTTGGCGAAAACTTTCCCTTCGGTTGCTGGGGAGTTATCGAGGATGAATACTACGGTGGCGAGCGCTACGGTCGAATGTTAATGAGGGTCACACCGCACATTCGAGCTGCCGATCCAGGAGCAAAGGTAGTTTTTGGTGGTTTGTTGCTAGCACGACCGGAAAACCGACCAACCAACACCGATGGTAAGCCGTTTAATTTCCTGGAAGGTGCACTCCGTGCTGGTGCTGGCCCTTATTTTGATATACTGGCCTTTCATACTTACCCAACCTTTTTTGAACGGATTGGTATGAATAGTGCGCATATTGACTTCGATAAGGATGCTCAAACCTTTGGTGGGGTCTGGCTGTCACGTGGCGGTGCAACCCTTGGCAAGATTACGTTCTTACGTGAGGTAATGCAACGCTACGGTATTAATAAGCCACTCTTTCTCAATGAAACCGGTCTGCGCTGTGATGACCGTTATACGTCTATTTCTGGCTCATGTGCAGCAGCCTCTTCGGTCTTCGAGCAGGCAAAAGCCAACCATTTGATTCGCTCGTCGATGCGGGCAATAGCCGCTGGTGTAGAGTCGTACATCTGGTATACCCTGCAAGGACCTGGTTGGAGCCAAACTGCCTTACTGGATGCTACTCAACAGCCGCGTCCGGCATTCACCGCAATGAAAGTCGCGATCGAACGATTGAATGAAGTACGCATACCTCCACAATCATTCACCGGCTACGGCAGTGGGATCGAAGCCTACCGATTTAGCGGTAACGGCTTTGTGCTCGATGTGATCTGGTCGGTTGATCACACAACCCGGCAGATTTCATTACCGGCCAGCGCTGTGATAGCAGCGTATAGTCGAGACGGCAACCCGATAACACCAACGATCAGTGGCGGCATAGCAACGTTCAACGTTGGTTTTGAGAATATCTATCTCAAGCGACAACCCTAGTTGCTCAGCTGAACCTATTATTGCCGTGACGTTCGACGCTGACTGACGAACATTACTCACCTGTTGACGATGACACTTAACACACGATCACCTGGATGCGCGGGCCTCCGGCCCGCATCGTACAATGTCCGTTCCTTAACGTCGGTCTCAA
>JAGHYT010000122.1:0-11103 GCA_017743535.1 Chloroflexus sp. | reverse complement strand
TGCCAGAGCAATCACCGCCGGAAACGCTGCCAGAGCAAAAGCCAGCCACATCGCAGTACGACCATCAGGCGCACGTGCCTCGGCAACCCGCCGCCGGATCAAGGTTGGTGTTGCGGCCTGAACAAATCCGTAACCAATTGTCCATGCTGCCATGAAGCCACCGGCCAACCAGAAATCCCACCCCAGAACGGTAATGAAGAACACGGGAAGGCCAACGACAAACCAGACATCACGTGCTCCGAACAGAAAGATGCGGGCTGCCGCAAGCAGGTTGACGGCCTGATTTGGCGAGAAGATTTGCTTGAATTTGGCCTTCTTGTCAGCCTTGCCCAGATCGCCGCTAATGGTGCTGACTGCGCCGATCAAAGCAGTGAGTACCAGGGTCGCCAGGATGAGCAGTGCGGTTTGAAACCCAAACAGGCTGAGCAATAAAGCCCCCACAAAGAAGCCCAAACCCTTGATCGCATTCTTTGATCCGGTAAGAACGCTGACCCAACGGTACAGTTGACCTTCTCCACTGCCTGCCACCAGCTTGACCGCACTCTTCGACGACATCTTGGTCAGGTCTTTGGCTATCCCTGACAATGCCTGTGCCGCCATGACGTAGGGAACTACCAGCAAAGAGGGTGGCGCGAAGGCAAGCATGCTGAGGGCAACGAGTTGTGTGCCCAGACCGGCAAAGAGGGTGGTCTTGAGGCCAAAACGGGCACCGAGATAACCACCAAACAGGTTCGTGAGAATCCCAAATACTTCGTAAAACAGAAAGAGCGAGGCAACGGCAAACGGCGAATAACCGAGTTGTGCAAAGTAAAACAGTACCAGCATCCGAATGGCGCCGTCGGTGAGCGTATCGGCCCAGTAAGCCAGCGTTACCAGGGTGTAATTACGGCGGTCAGCCTGGCGTTGGGCCAGCGTAGCCGGTGTTTCGTGCGTTGAAGGTGCTGTATTCATAAGAGTTGTGCTACCTTTCGCGCTAATTCGACATACCGGTTCGCGTAACCCCATTCATTGTCGTACCACGCATATATCTTGACCTGCGTGTCGTTGGTGACCATCGTGCACAACGAATCGACAATCGCCGAATGGGGATTACCGAGAAAATCAATTGAGACGAGGGGACGTGTTTCATACGCAAGTATCCCCCGCAGAGAGCTTTCGGCTGCCGTTCGCAACAGTTCGTTCACTTCAGTTACCGTCGTTGGTCGGCGTACCTCAAAAACACAGTCGGTCAGCGAGGCGTTGAGCAGCGGAACACGTACTGCCTGGCCGTCAAGTTTCCCCTGCAATTCGGGGAAGATCATCCCAATCGCGGTAGCTGAACCGGTAGTTGTGGGGATGAGCGACAGACTGGCGGCTCGTGCCCGCCGTAAATCCTTTGCCGGACGATCATGCACGCTTTGGGTGTTGGTTGAACTGTGAATGGTAGTAATCATGCCATGGGAAATACCGATACTTTCATGGATAACCTTCACAATCGGGGCCAGACAGTTGGTTGTGCACGAGGCTGCGGTCAGCAGATGATGTCGGGCCGGTTCGTACCAGTGATCGTTGACACCCATCACGATATTCAGTGCGTCACCCTTCACCGGCGCCGCAACGATTACTTTTTTCACGCCAGCGGTGAAGTAGCTTGCCAGTTGGGCAGCAGTGCGGAACTTGCCCGTTGCTTCGAGTACGATGTCAACTCCCATCGTCGCCCACGGAACGGCGCCGGGGTCTTTTTCTTGACTGTAGCTAATTTCCTTGCCGTCAATGGATAACCGATCACCTTCACCCTGTACGTCGTGCGACCAACGCCCTTGCGTAGAGTCGAAACTAAGCAGGTGGGCTGCCGTTGCTGCATCGCCGCCAATCTCATTGATATGTACAATCTCTAGCTCTGGCCATCCCCACGCCGCGCGGAGGGCGAGCCGTCCGATCCGTCCAAAGCCGTTGATCCCTACCCGTGCGACCATACGTTTGCCTCCCAAATTATATCATTCGAGATTGATATAATTGTACTCGATTGTTGGGCATTCTACAAGCTGGTGTAAGGTAATAGAAAAGGAAAGCGGATGGGTTCTCAACCGACCGCCGCTGATGTCTGAGTACGCCGGCGGCTGCCAGCCGGTTGAGCATCGTCTCCACCACGGGCCGGAGACTCACGTTTCCTGCGCAACGACACCGGTTGGTAAGCAGCGGGGGGTTTGAATATCATCCAAGACCGACCATGTTGAAAACCTGGGCTAGAGCCGGTCATTCTCACAAAAAAGGGTTCACTATGCTATAATTGCAGACAATCATACGTTCTATATGGTAGTATGACCATGAGCGATCTGATCAGTATAAAGGGTAGCCGCGATGGACTACGGCTTCGCTTAGATGCCAACGCTGCATGGTCGGAACTGTTGAGCCGACTCGATCATCATTTGGGCGAACGACGTAGTTTCTTTCACGGCGCTAGTGTTGTGATCGATCTAGGTGATCGTGAAGTTTCATCGGCCCAATTGGACGAAATGCTAGCCCTGATTCGGCAGCATGGGGTACAGGCCACAGCCATTGACTCGTCAGAGCGGGCTACCCGTATGGCAGCACGAGCTGTTGGATTAGCAACCCGTCCGATAGTGCGTTACCCTGAACCGATGCCGATGCCTGAAGCTGAGGCGCTTCTTGTAATACGTACATTGCGGTCAGGGCAGGTCTTGCGTCACACCGGGCATATTACGCTGATTGGTGATGTGAATCCTGGCGCCGAGATTATCGCTGGTGGGAGCGTTGTCGTTTGGGGGCGATTACGCGGTTTGGTGCACGCCGGGGCATTAGGCGATAGCAGTGCGATCATCTGTGCGCTCGAGTTACGTCCGACGCAATTGCGCATTGCCGATCTGATCGCACGCCCACCGGATCAGCATCCGATCAATCGGCCTGAGTTTGCGCGTGTTGTTGCCGGTGAGATTATTGTTGATGGATGGGAGACGTTTAAGCGTTAGTGGGGTTATAATGGGGCGAGTCATTACCGTTACATCGGGGAAAGGGGGCGTTGGTAAGACGACAACCACCGCTAACCTGGGAACGGCGCTGGCGATGCGTGGTGCACGGGTAGCTGTGGTTGATGCCGATATTGGCTTGCGCAACCTCGATGTGGTCATGGGGCTTGAAAACCGCATTGTGTACGATCTGGTGGACGTAGTGGAGGGCCGCGCCCGCTTGCGGCAGGCTTTGATTAAGGATAAGCGCCTGCCAGAGCTGTGTTTGCTCCCGGCTGCCCAGACACGTGATAAAGATGCGGTCAATGCTCAGCAGATGATTGATCTCACGCAACAATTACGGGCTGAGTTTGATTTTGTGTTGATCGACAGTCCTGCTGGTATTGAAGCTGGTTTTCGCAATGCGATTGCCGGTGCTGATGAGGTGATTATTGTAACGACGCCAGAAGTGTCGGCGGTGCGTGATGCTGATCGGATCGTTGGCTTGATTGAAGCGGCAGAGAAGGGGCCAGCCTCGCTGATTATCAACCGTATTAAGCCGCGTTTGGTGAGCCGTGGGGAGATGCTGTCGGTAGAAGATGTGCTTGAGTTGCTAGCCATTTCGCTACTCGGCATCGTGCCAGAAGACGAGACGATTGTGATAGCTACTAATCGGGGTGAAGCGGCTGTCTATGATCCGAATTCTCTGGCCGGTCGTGCGTATATCAATATTGCGCAGCGATTGGCTGGTGAAGATGTACCGATTATGGCAATCCCTGATCAGCAAGGCGTGCTTGACCGCTTGCTCAGTCTGTTTGGGCGGCGACGGACATAGACGAAAGGAGTGCCTGTGTCGTTTTTCAATGGCCTCTTCGGTCGGAAACGCGACTCAAGTGCCGAACTGGCTAAGCAACGGCTGTTAACGGTACTGATCGACGACCGTTACAAACTAACACCAGAAATGATGGCCCAACTGAAGGCCGATCTTGCCGAGGTTCTTCGGCGCTACCTTCCGGCCATTGATGCCGATCAGATCGAGGTTACCCTCAGTCGTGGGGAGGCACACGATTTACTGAAAGCTGATGTGCCACTCCGTCGTTCGGTTGATCCGCCGTCTCATCGGTAGCTTCACCGTTGGTAGTTGCCGCTATAATGAGGGGCGACCGAATCACAACCCCATGTGATTTGGCGCCCGTTTCAACGTTGGTGGTGGTAAGGAAAAAAGCCATGGAGAGTAGTGATCGGCCTATTCGGTTTTCATATCAGGCCAGGTGGATCGTTAGTGGTCTGGTAATAGTGTTGACGATCTGGTTTTTGTTTGCGGTGACGCATATTTTGCCACCGTTTATTGCGGCTATTATTACCGCTTACCTGTTTAACCCTTTGATCGGTTGGTTGCACCGTCGTACCCATGTTGGTCGGGCGGTATGGATTGTCATACTCTACATTGTCGCCTTTATTGTACTATACAGTCTTTTTACCGCTCTTTGGCCGCGAATTGTCCAACAAAGTCGGGATTTAGCTGCGAATGCGCCAATCATTATCCGAGAGCTGACCATCTTTTTTGAGCAAAACCAGACGATTGAGATTGGGGAGTTTGTAATTAGTCTTGCCCCTCTCGAAGCGCAAGTTATTGGGCTGATTCGAGATGGAGCCGGTTGGCTCAGCGGTAATGTACCAAAGATCGTATTCTCAGCCCTCGAAAGCGTGATCTATCTCTTAGTCTATTTGATAATCACTTTTTATCTGCTCTTACAGGCGCCGCAGTTGAAAGCCTGGAGCTATCATCTCATACCGGCTCCATACCGACGTGAGATCGGTCACCTCGGTTCACAGATTGATCAGGTATTCAGTGCGTATATTCGCGGTCAATTGATCCTGATCGTGATTATGTCGGTGTTGCTCTACATCCCGCTTTCCATTTTGAAAGTGCCTTACGCGCTGGTCATTGCGGTGGCCTCCGGCGTACTCGAAATTTTACCCATTATTGGCCCGTGGTCGGCTGCTGGTATTGCAATGACATTAGCGCTTTTTCAGCCGGTGACGCCGTTTGGTCTCTCTAATGTAGCGCTGGCGATATTACTGGGGATCATCTACTTTGTGTTACGCCAGATCGAAGACCATTTTATTATTCCCAACGTGATGGGGCCGCTGGTACGGCTGCATCCGGGTGTCGTCATCTTTGCTATTCTAGCCGGCGGTGCGCTGGCTGGTGCTTTCGGTCTCTTTATCTCAATTCCCATTGCAGCCGTGATCCGGATTGTTCTCAGTTATCTCTACCGTAAGTTGACCGATCAGCCCGAAGTGCCGTCTGATACCGACCAACCGCACGTCGATGTTTCGACCGAGGCGGTGACCGGTGAGATGGCGCTCGGTTCACAAGGATAGTTATGAAATATTGTTCGCTTGATACGAATGCCGGTACGCTCTACCTCTACTTTACCGATCTTGAGGAAGGTCAGGCGACGGCAACAATGGAATATCCGGTAAGCCTGCTCCTCGATGCGCAAGGGGCCATCTTCGGTTGTCGGGTTGATCTTGATGATGAGGTAATTCTCAGTCAACTGGAGTTAATCCTCGACGCGCCGTACAATTGGCTCGACGGCGAATACGGTCATCTTTACATCCGCCTGGCCGATGAAGACCCGACCGAAGTGATTCCACTCAGCGAAACGGCGATTCTCGATCTCGATGATGATGATCTGGTGCTGGGGATCGAGCTAGCACTACCTCCAGAGTGGCGTACTCCCGAACGGCTACAGCGTCTAATGCCACTCATGGTGTCTTTTGATGATGAGCCGGTTGCCGGTGAAGGTCCAGTAGTGTTGACGCCACCACCGGCTGCGCTCTCTGCTGAACCATCGACCGAATCTGGTGCAACCATAGGTGAGGGCATCCCGTTGGATCGGTGGCGCGTGGGGTTTGTCGCTCTGGTAGGGAAGCCGAATGTCGGCAAGAGCACCTTGCTCAATGCGTTGTTGGGTGAAAAAGTGGCGATTGTATCGCCTCGTCCGCAGACAACTCGGGTTCCGGTGCGTGGAATCCTCTCGCGACCAGGTGAGCAGATTATTTTTATCGACACACCCGGTATTCACCAGCCCAACCATCGGTTGGGGCAGTTGATGGTTGAACTGGCCGAACGTACTCTGCCCAACGCCGATGTAATCTGCTTTATGGTCGATATAAGTCAGCCGCCTACCCGCCTGGATCGCATGATTGCGCAACAGGTACAACGTGCTCGTGGTCACAAGTTGTTGGTGCTAAACAAGGTAGACAAGAAACCAAAGCGTCCCGGTGAAAATTACTTGTCTGCCTATCGCGAATTGGGACCGTGGGAGATGGAGATTGCAATCTCCGCTCAGCGCCAACTGGGTCTGGCTGCGTTACTCTCCGAAATTAGTGCGCGATTACCAGAGGGGCCACCACTCTATCCGCTCGATCAGATTACCGATCAGAGTGAGCAACAACTGGCAGCCGAATTTGTGCGTGAAAAGGCACTCTTCTACCTGCAACAAGAGGTGCCCCACGCGATTGCCATTGAAGTGGAAGAGTGGCAGGAAAAAGAGAAGGTTACTTACATCCGCATGACGATTAATGTCGAAAAAGAGAGCCAAAAAGGTATCTTGATCGGCGCTGGTGGTGGTATGCTGAAGAAGATCGGTAGTGCAGCCCGCGCTTCGATTGAGCGTATGCTGGGTCGTCCGGTTTATCTTGATCTGTGGGTAAAGGTTCGTCCTGATTGGCGAGATGATCCGAGTGCTCTCAGTTGGTTGGGGTATCGGGCAAAGAACTTTCTTTAGTTGCAACTTTCCCGCCGCTGATTACGTATTATTCGATAGCTCATCGCTTTAGCCAGGGCTAGAAAAGGCGCAGTATTTGTGACCGACGAACGCATAGCTACCTGTCGCCGACACTCTTGCCATTAAGAAAGTTCGTTCCCTTTTCTAGCCGAACAGTGGTTTTCATTGTAGCGAAGCGATCAGATACAGAAACGCTGTTGTAACGTGCGGGTAAGGTAGAGGGAAACGTGCAACGCTCGCCAATCTCTGCAACAGGAAATACCATGGCTGAGGTAACCGAGATCCTCTGCCCGATTTGTCATAAGCCGAATTTACGGCGAGCGAAGTTTTGTCAGCATTGCGGTCATGACGTCGTGCTGAATAATGATCAGCCAAGCGATGATCGGCGTTACGTCATTACGCGGATCATCAAGCGCGGTGGTCAGGGTGCGGTGTACGAAGGGATCGATCAGCACGGTCGGGTATATGCGATCAAAGAAATGCTTGACCGTTTCGCCGATCCGAGAGAGCGGGCCGAGGCGGTTGCGCGTTTTAACGCCGAAGCCGAGCTGTTACAACAATTGCGCCACCCACGCATTCCACGTGTCTACAGTCATTTTACCGATGGGGGCCGCCATTACCTGACCATGGATTTCATTCGTGGTGAAGACCTCGAACAAATCCTCGAACGAGAGGGGCGCATTGACGAACAGCGGGTGTTACGCTGGGCTGACGAGATTTGCGATGTGCTCAGTTATCTGCATGGGAAAGGCTTTATTTACCGTGATGTGAAGCCTTCCAATGTGATGATCGAGCCGAGTGGTGATGTGAAGTTGATCGACTTCGGAATCGCAAAGCTCTTTAAGCCTACCGAGCGCGGTACACAAATAGGGACGCCAGGCTATGCACCGCCCGAACAGTATCAGGGGTTGGCAACTCCACAATCTGATGTTTATGCGTTAGCAGCCACGTTGCATCACCTGCTGACAGGGCGTGATCCAACGCAAGAATTGCCGTTTTCGTTTCCACCAGCGCGGAAACTGGTCCCAACCATTTCGGAACGAACGAGTGCTGCGTTAGAACGGGCACTGCAAAAGGTACCAGCCGATCGCTTTGCTACGATGGATGAGTTTCGAGCGGCGCTGATTCCCACCGTGAAACCACAACCGGCACAGGTGCGTGTTATACCAAAGCCTGCACCAGCCACACCAGCCGCTCGTCCGGCTGTTTCTTCATCGCAAGCTGCACCGGTGACAACAGCCTCGCCTGCGATACCTCAGTCACCGCCAGCGCTGGCAACCGGCACGGTCATTCAATCACCGAAGGCGCCACCGCGTCGATTAGCAGCACGGTGGATCGGTTGGTTTGTCATGCTAGGGTTGATAGGGTTGATCCTGTTGGCTACATTTGCGACGGTGACCCGGCCAGATTTGCTCACACCAATCATCGATCTGGTATCAGGTGACAATGCCAATTCGGGCGTCGGTGAACCCCTTCAAGTTACGTATGAGCTAGAGATAACCGTTCCGTCTGATGCTACTGACGAAGAAATTCTTGCCGCTTTCCGGGAGGCTTTTCGTGCACGAGTTCAGCAAGAGTACAGTGGACGGGCGCAGATCAACCAAAATATCCCCATTAGCTACTTTGGAAAACCAGAGCAGATAGAAGAGAGTAATGACCAGATTACCTATCGAGCACGTTTGATCGGTACAATCTGGGTCAGGAAGTGAGGATTAGCGAGGCTGTGTCTTGTGGTTGTTTCTGCGCTAACTTCCCCCTTCGTTCTGAACTGGGTATGCTGTCGCCAGCGAAGACTGGTCAATGTTCCCAGCCGACTCAGCAGCAATGAGAAGCGGCCAGAATGAATTGTTTGCCCTTTCTCTCCGTATGTGGGTTGGAGGGGGACAAGGTGATGAGCTAGCCACATCCTCACCTGGCGGGGGGAAGTGAGGAGGTAGTCAGCCGTACTGCTAACCGCGCTCTAAAAATGATAGGGGCGCACCGCGGTACGCCCCTTCTTCATGCACATTGTTGAACGACTACTCTTCAAGCGTTGAAATATCACCTTCAGGCAGACCCAACGCACGTGCTCGCAAGACACGGCGCATAATCTTACCCGACCGAGTCTTCGGTAGTGAAGTTACAAACGTGATCGAGTCAGGCCGGGCGATGGGGCCTAATTCGTGCCCAACGTGTGCACGCAGCTTTTCTTCCAGCTCGTGGCTTGGCTCGTAACCGGCACGCAGGATGACGAATGCGTGAATCGCATTGCCCTTTACCTCGTGAGGCAGACCAATGGCCGCAGCCTCGGCCACTGCTGGATGGCTGACCAATGCACTTTCAACTTCGGCAGTACCGAGCCGGTAGCCCGATACCTTAATGACGTCGTCAAGCCGACCGATGACCCAGATATAGCCATCTTTATCTTTGCGTGCGCTGTCACCTGCGGCGTAATACGGCGGCACCTTCTGCCAGTACCCTTCGACGTAGCGCTGCGGATCGTTGAGGATAGTGCGCATCATACCGGGCCATGGACTCTTGATAACGAGCAGGCCATCTTCATCTGGCGCGCATGATGTGCCATCTTCGTGTACAACATCCACTTCAACGCTGAGGAACGGCCGTGTCGCTGAGCCTGGTTTCAGAGGTACTGCCGGTGTTGGCGTAATCATGAAATGTCCAGTCTCGGTTTGCCACCAGGTATCCATGATCGGGCAGCGGTTGTGACCAATCTTCTCGTAGAACCACTTCCACGCTTCGGGGTTAATTGGTTCACCAACCGAACCGAGCAGGCGGAGCGTACTCAAATCGTGTCGAGACGGCCAGAGTTCGCCAAACCGCATCAGACCACGAATTGCAGTGGGTGCGGTGTAAAGAATAGTAATACCGTGCTTATCAACCATGCTCCACCAGCGGTCGGGATAGGGATAGTTCGGCGCGCCCTCGTACATAAATGAGGTTGCACCGTTAATCAATGGCGCGTACACGATGTACGAGTGACCGGTAATCCATCCCGGATCAGCAGCACACCAGTACCGATCTTCGTCTTTGATGTCAAAGACAAACTTCAGGGTCGTGTACGTCCCGACCATGTAACCGCCGTGCGTATGGACGACCCCTTTGGGCTTGCCCGTCGTTCCTGAGGTGTAGAGGATAAAGAGCATATCCTCAGCATCCATCTCCTCGGTTGGGCAATGACCGTTCGCAATTGGCAGGCCAAGCAGATCGTGCATCCAGAAATCGCGTCCCTGCTCCATTGGTGCGCCGTGGTTTGTGTGACGGAAAACAAGACAGGTCTGAACAGTGGGAGTACGTGACAGCGCCTCGTTGACAATCTTCTTCAGCTCAACGATCTTGCCGCGCATGTAGCCACCGTCGGCGGTAATCAGAACCTTGCTTTTAGCGTCAGCCAGGCGGTCGGCCAGCGCCGCTTCCGAGAACCCACCATAGACCACACTGTGAGCAGCGCCAATCTTGGCGCAGGCCAGCATGCTAAACATCAACTCTGGGATGCGGGGCATGTAGATGGTAACAATGTCGCCCTTCTTAACTCCCATGCTCTTCAAGATGTTAGCAATCCGCGACACTTCATAATTGAGCTGGTAGTAGGAATAGGTGCGCTGGCTACCATCTTCGCCCTCCCAAATCAGGGCCAGCTTGTTCTTGCGCCAGGTTTTGAGATGGCGATCAATGGCGTTGGCGACAATGTTCGTTTTGCCACCGACAAACCACTTGTAGAAGGGTTTGTTGCTGTCGTCGATCACCTTCTCCCAGGGTTGGTACCATTCTAGTTCGCTGGCCATATCGGCCCAAAACTCTTCGCGGTGGGTGATCGTCCATTGGTAGAGTTCGTCGTAGGAGTTGAAGCCTTTTTTGCGGGCATAAGCCATTACATTCGATTGCTCAACCAGCGCCGGGTCAGGGTAATACATTTCACTTGTGTCGGGCAGCGCCACTTCGCGAGTCTCGGTCATGAGTCGAACCTCCTTGTTACGTGTTTGCACGGCAGTCTACATATCGTTGTGGATATGCCGATTATAGGCTGTGCCGCGCACTCATGTCAACCAGTCTTCTGTGGATATTTTCACGATAGCGAATGATTGTGATCGGAGATTAAAGATACGGTAAAGTTTTGCCAAATCATCAATTCATGCCCTCACCTTCCCCCCAACCCCCTTCCTCTCCCACGCTGCGGGAGAGGAAGGGGGGGACGAGCGGAGCAAGGGCGATCCTGCGCCTGTCACCGATACCGCGTTTACACACCCCTCTCCCGCAGTGCGGGAGAGGGGCTGGGGGTGAGGGTGCCCCGCAGTGCGGGTGGCCCCTCACCTTCCTCCTGCTGCTCCCACGCTGCGGGAGAGGAAGGGGGAGATTGTGCT
>JAGHYT010000015.1:0-47842 GCA_017743535.1 Chloroflexus sp. | reverse complement strand
CCTCTCCCGCGCTGCGGGAGAGGGGTGTGGTGCAACGACGGATGTTGCTCGTAGGCTTTTTCAACCCCTCACCCCCGGCCCCTCTCCCGCGCTGCGGGAGAGGGGTGTGGTGCAACGACGGATGTCCGTCGGCGCACGGCAATGGCAGGCGCCAAACGACCCAGCTTGCGAGGATGATGTGCGCTGATACGCCAACCGATGGCTTCCAGCCGCCGATCTTGCTCACTCTTCACGCCTCTCGCCAATTGCACGGCTGGGAAAGAATCTGGAAAAGTCTCAATTGAGCGGTAGTAGTAATTGATAGCAAAAGACAGTACCTTCAGGCGATTTTCAATTCTTCCAGTCAAGATTACAATTTTTTCAGATCGTTGAGCAATGACTCAAGTATCTGAAAGGTAAGCTATGGAAATTACGCGCCGCAACTTTCTGGAAGGAAGTGTAGCTCTCGTTGCTGGTGTGGTCACTGCGGGAGTGGCCGCTACTGGAACACCACCCGCGCCGGTGGCTGCGTGTTCATACACACAACCTGCATCGCTCCGTACCATCGCAATGCGCCGACTGGCGTTCGGTCCCAGCCCTGAATTGATGGCAATGTATGATGCCACACCGGGTGCCAGTGATGAGGAGCGATTTGACAACTGGGTGCGTCAGCAACTCAACTATACAGCCATCGACAACACGCCCTGTGCGAATCGGATTGCCTCGGCCCAACTCAAGATTCGCTACACCCACAACGGGCAAACGATCAACGAAGTCCGTCCACTCAGTTGGCTATCCGCTTCACGTGAAACGCTCTGGCAACAGCGAGTTATTCCTGATTTACCCTGGGCCGAACGGATACGTCCCTACAACGAAGTGCGTGTCGCCACATGGATTCGCGCTGTGTGCAGTCGCCGACAGCTCTTCGAGGTGATGGTTGATTTCTGGCACAACCATTTCAACGTGAATGCCACGGCCAATCAACGCATTGCTGCCACCTGGCCAGACTACGACCGCATCATCCGTACTCACGCACTGGGGAATTTCCACGCGATGCTGACCGAGGTTACCAAAAGTGTGGCGATGATGTACTACCTCAACAATGTTAGCAACAAGGCCGGCGGTGGTGAGGGCGGTAACGAAAATTTTGCCCGTGAACTCTTTGAGTTACATACCTTAGGCAGCGATAACTATCTCAAGTTCTACAATCAACGGGCAAATATCCCGGTCGTCGAATACGGCAGCGAACGCTACGCCGCATCCTACATCGACTATGATGTCTATGAAGCCTCGCGTTGTTTGACCGGATGGACTATTGCAAACGGACGTGACGGTCGACCCAACACGGGAGCGTTCTACTTGATGGATTCCTGGCACGACAACTATCCCAAAACCGTGCTGGCGCCACCTCCCCTCCCTGGCATCGAACCGGCGCCCAACTTCCCCTTCAACAACGGCGCCGAGCAAGATGGAACCAAACTCTTGCGTCTGGTGGCTTATCATCCCGGTACGGCCAGACACCTTTGCACCAAGTTGTGCCGAAGGCTCGTTGCCGATAATCCACCGGAATCGCTCATTAATACCGCGTACAACGTCTGGATGCAACACCGTGAATCGCCAGACCAGATTCGGCGCGTGGTTGAGGCCATTCTACTTGCACCAGAAGCGAAGAGCACGTTCGGCGCTAAAATACGGCGGCCATTAGAAGCAATTTGGGCCTTTCTGCGGGCAACCAATGCTTCGCTCCCTAACGACGTGGCAGCGGTTAACGGTGATGCAACCAAAGGTAACTACTGGGAGATTCTGTTCTGGAGTGTTGATCAGACCGGTCACCGGCTGTTTGGATGGGACACACCAACCGGCCATCCTGACCGCGCTGAGTACTGGGCAAATACGAATGCCTTGCTCAGGACATGGAACAGTTTCTACACCTTAGCCCAACCCTGGGGTGGGAATGTTGGTATCGATATTGTTGGTCAGACGCCGGCTGGTCTTTCTTGCGCGGGTATTGTTGATTTCTGGTTACAGCGGATGCTGACCTACACACCGACTGGCGATTTACGAACGTTGTTGATCGACTTCCTGGCTCAGGGCTTCGACCCGAATCAACCACCACAGCCGCTTCCAGGTGCACCTGACTGGCGATCACCTGAAGCGGTACGTGATCGCATTGTGGCGATGGTCCAGTTACTGGCAATGAGCCCCGAATTCTGGCTCCGTTAACAAGCACCGAACCAGAGGAGAACCTTACCTATGCAATGGACACGCCGTGAATTTTTGATGGGATGTAGCGCCGCAATTGCGGCTATGGCTGCTGCCCGCATCGGCCAATTGGCATTTGCCGAACCGGCTCAACCGCAGGCTACCAACGAGATTTTCATCCAGATTTTTCTGCGTGGAGGGTGTGATGGGTTGAGCCTGCTCTGTCCTTATGAAGATAACTATTATCGGACGGCGCGTGGTTCGCTGGCATTACCGACAAGCGGGTCAAATGCACCGCTGCGAATTGAACCATACAATCCCTCTTTCAGCATGACAGCCTTTGGCCTTAATAGCCGAATGCCACACCTGCGTGACCTGTACAATAGTGAACATCTCGCGTTCATCCATGCTTGCGGGCTGGTCGATGACACACGCAGTCATTTTGACGCAATGGATTACATCGAGCGCGGTACACCTGGGAATAAGACGACTAACAGTGGCTGGCTCACGCGCCACTTGCAAACTCAGGGTGGTGCAACGACCCTCTTACCGGCAGTGGCTGCCAGCAGTGCAACACCGGCTTCACTTCTGAGTTACAATGGCGCAGTAGCCGTTACGTCACCCAAGGCATTCAAAGTAGATACCGGCTGGCGTTACAATCGACCTCAAGAAAATTATCCGTTCCTCAATGTTCTGCGCGAGATGTACAACCGCAGCGCGATTAACCCACTCGCTCAGGCCGGACTGCGTGTCACGCAGGTGATCGATCTGATGCGTGCCTTGGGGGATTATACGCCGGCCAGTAGCATTACGTATCCATCGGGATCATTCGGTGATGCTCTTAAGACAGTTGCACAGTTGATCAAGGCCGATCTGGGGCTTCAAGTGGCAACGATTGATTTCGGCGGTTGGGATACGCACGAAGCGCAGGCGAATAGTGATGGAAGCGGGTATTTACCTGACCGGCTCGGTATCCTCTCGCAGGGCTTGGGGGCTTTTTACAACGATCTCAGTGCTTATCATAGCCGGTTGACCATTGTCGTGCTGAGTGAGTTTGGTCGTCGGCTTGGCCGTAATCAGTCGAATGGAACCGATCACGGGCACGGCAATGTGATGATGGTGCTGGGTGGAAATGTGAATGGTCGTCGTATCTATGGCACCTGGCCAGGCCTCCATCCCGATCAGCTCGATAAGAGGCAGGACCTCCAGATTACGACCGACTACCGACAAGTCCTGAGCGAGATTCTGGTGCGTCGTCTTGGCAACCCGAAGCTTGGTGTAGTCTTCCCCGGATTGGCAGCGTACAATCCACTAGGTATTGTAAGAGGTCCCGATCTGCCACCTGATCTTTCGGCAAACACGACTACGCTGGCCGATACCGGCTATCAGGTATTTGTACCGGTGATTCAACAGTGTCGTTAGCCGGTTAAATGCCGGTACGTCTTGTACGCTATTGCATGCAAAGGGGGCAGGTTTAGAACCTGCCCCTACCGCTCCAGAATGATATGATGTCTATCAGAGGGATACTGGTACTCCTGACATTTCTGCTCGGCGCCTGTGCTACCCCCACAGCAGCCGTTGATCTTACCATTCGTAGCAACGGCTGTATTCCGGCGACGGTCATCATCCCGCCCGAACGTGAGCCAATACTGACTATCCGCAACACAACTGCTGATGCAATGGTCGTGAGCATCCCCACCATGGATCGCTGGGTCGAAGTAGCGCCGGGCGCTGATAGTGTACTCGAATTGCCCCGCTACATTATGGGTACGTTTGATCTCTTTTGCCTCACTGCTGCCGATCATAGTGCACTAGGCGGTGATAACCCGTTTCTGTGTGTGTTGGAACCGGCAGAATTGATGCCGGTGGCCCGCTCAGCGGGTATGCTGGTTATCGAACCGCACAACCGAATACGCGAGATTCTTGGGCAGTAGTCGCACTCTCATTGAGAGAAGAGAAAGAAGAGTAGACAGCGAGGGAAAGTGCGTAACCGGTCGTTAGTATGCAGAGACGTGCAACTTCCTGTACCGGCGGCGGTTACGACCTGCCCTCGTCATCTGCGGTCATACCTGTCACCGCATGCGACGGGCGAGGTTTACGCTCGCCCTTCCCATCGCCATGAGCCATTAATTAATTGATCGCTGCTGCCGGTACCTGTTGACTGAGACAGTGCCACGATCCAAGCCCCCAGACCACATTGGTCGCATCAATACCCACTACCCGACGGGTAGGGAAGCAGCGCTGCAACACTTCACAAGCCCGCACATCGTTGGGGTGGTTGAAGGTCGGCACAATAACGGCATGGTTAGCAATGTAGAAATTAGCATACGACGCGGGCAGGCGCTGACCCTGGAATACGATCGGCGGCGGCATTGGAATGGTCAGAATAGTGAGTGGCTTCCCGGCGGCATCACGCATCAGTTGCAACCGCCGTAGATTGTCTTGCAGCACGTGGTAGTTTTCATCGCTAGGGTCTTCCTCGACGACCGTAACCACGACTCCAGGCGCCACAAACCGGGCCAGATCGTCAATATGACCGTCAGTGTCATCGCCAACAATCCCTTCGCCCAACCAGAGAATAGTATGCACACCAAGCATATCGCGCAGACGCTGCTCGATTGCCTGCCGGTCGAGGTGTGGATTGCGGTTAGGATTGAGCAGACACTGCTCAGTCGTGAGGAGCAATCCGTTCCCGTCAACATCAATCGAACCACCCTCTAACACCATCCCTCCACAGAAACGGGGTACACCGAGGTACTCGGCCATGCGGGCCGGGATCTGATTGTCGAGGTCGTAAGGTGGGTATTTGTTTCCCCAGGCGTTAAATTCCCAATCGGTAGCCGCCAGTTGTCGCCCCTTGGGAGTATCGCGCACCACAAAGATCGCACCGTGATCACGACACCAGGCGTCGTTGGTTGGAAACTCGTGCAATCGAATATCACCGGTAGCGCCGGCTTCAGCGAGGAAAGCCCGCGCCTGCTCGGCCATCGCAGTATCGTTTACATTGATATGAACTGTCTCGCCACGAGCCAGTTCAGCCACGAAGCGAGCGTACACTGGCCAGATGCGGTCGATGATCCCGGGCCAGCTCGCCTCTTTGTGAGGCCACGACAACCAGGTGGCCTGATGTGGCTCCCATTCAGCGGGCATCCGGTAACCCAATTCAGCGGGGGTTGCCATCGTGTTTACTCCTCATCGATATAACGGCGCGTTATCTCACCGTAGGCGTCAATTCGCCGATCTCGCAGGAATGGCCAATGAGTACGCTGCACATCGATCCGGGATAGATCAACGGGTGCGACTAGTACTGCCGGTTTATCAACCGGTGCGCGAGCAATAACTACGCCTGCCGGATCGGCGATAAAACTCTGCCCCCAGAACTCGATGCCACCCGCAGGATCGCCTTCGTGACCGGTACGATTGATGCTGACCACATAACAACCGTTGGCAATTCCATGTGAGCGCTGGATGATCTCCCAGCTTTGATGTTGGGCCACGCCATATTCAGCCTTCTCGGCGGGATGCCAGCCAATTGCTGTCGGATAGCACAAAATATCGGCGCCCCGCAGCGCAGTCAGCCGGGCAGCCTCTGGATACCACTGATCCCAGCAAATAAGCACACCAATGCGGGCGTAGCGGGTCTTGAACACCTTAAAGCCCAGATCACCCGGTGTAAAGTAAAACTTTTCGTAAAACAGCGGGTCATCGGGAATGTGCATCTTGCGATATTTCCCCAGATAACGACCATCCGCATCAATGACAGCAGCCGTGTTATGGTAAAGACCTTCGGCCCGCTTCTCAAAGAGACTGGCAATGATCACCACCTGCAACTCAGCAGCCAGGCCAGCAAGTCGCTCAGTACTGGGGCCAGGTACCGGTTCGGCCAGCGCAAAGAAATCGTGGTTCTCGCTCTGGCAAAAGTAGAGGGAACGAAAGAGTTCAGGCAGACATACAATCTGCGCTCCTTGCTCAGCCGCAGCGCGAATACCTGCCTCTGCGGCTGCCATATTGGTTTCGGGATCGGCAGTACAACGCATCTGCACCAGACCGACCTGCACGATTCGTCGGGTCATTCTTGCACTCCATTCATCATAAAGATGACTACCATTCGCCACGCTCGATCAAGCGTAACTCGCCGCGTCGAATAGCGGCTTCAACCGCAGCACCGGCTACATACACCCAGGCGGATCGAGTACCATCAACCGTCTGTACCGGTAATTCCACCCGCTCGTACAAATTGTCAGCACGACCGGGAACGTAATCCTCCAGTTCATCGAGTAATGCCAGAATATGCTGATAGCGTGCCGGATGAACATCAATCAGCTCACCGAAGACGGTTGCGTTTTGTGGGACGAGATCAGCAGCCCGCACGAGAAAGGGATACGGTCCGGCCGTGTAAAGAGCAGCAGCCGACAACCAGGCACGTGTTTCGCTTACAGTGTGCCCTGCCAGGAAACGGGCATAGTTCGTTTGGCCTCGTTTCAATGTTCCGTAGACAAAAAATGGACGCATCAATTATTTTTCGCGGTATACTATCAACACGCCGCAACGCGGCTCATACATACTATAGCAGGTTTCGCCAGATCAGTGATAAGCACAGCCTGCCACTGCAAGCTGGCTGACCAAACCGCACAGAACTGCAAGGGCGGAAACATCCTCAGGAGAGGCACGATGACGATTGAAGTAGCATTGATGGTTGAAGGCCAGAATGGGCTAACCTGGCCGCGCTGGCAACGACTGGTGCAGGCAGCAGAGGATTTGGGTTTTGTGGGGCTGTACCGGTCCGATCACTTTACCAACTCGAATCCTCCCGAAAAAGAATCGCTGGAGTTGTGGGTTTCACTCACCTGGCTCGCCTCACAGACAAAGCGGATTGAATTCGGGCCATTGGTCTCGCCAGTTTCATTTCGACATCCGGCATTGACGGCAAAAATGGCAGCCGCCGTTGACGACCTCTCAGGTGGACGACTACAGCTCGGATTGGGGGCCGGCTGGCAGGAACGTGAACATTCCATGTTTGGCTTTAAGTTGCTGGCAGTTGGCCCCCGATTTCAACGGTTTCGCGAAGGACTGGAAGTCATCACCCGCCTTTTACGCAGCGATAAACCGGTCACCTGGATCGGTGAGTATTACCAACTGCGCGAAGCAATCCTGTTGCCGCGTCCTGTACGACCGGACGGGCCGCCGATTGTTATCGGTGGCAATGGCGAGCAGCGAACACTACCACTCGTTGCCCGCTACGCCGATGAATGGAATGCCGTGTTTGTACCACCGGCCCGTTTTGCCGAACTCAATGCCAGACTCGACACGCTGCTGGCCGCAGCCGGTCGCCCACGCAGCGCGGTGCGTCGTTCGCTTATGACTGGGTCGGTGTTCGGACGTGATGAGCGCGAAGTGGAATGGCTACTGGCCGGACGCACCCGCGCTCAATTGCAAGCACGCGGGATTCTGGTCGGCGTGGCCGACGAAATTGTTGAACAGATTGCAGCTTTTGCTGCTGTCGGTGTTGAGCGCATTATGGTGCAGTGGCTCGACCTCGATGATCTCGACCGCTTAACAGCCTTCGCCAATAGGGTCTTGCCCCAACTTGCGTGAGTGCATGCCCCTACCGACGAAGAAGATATTGTCAATACTTCCATACTGGTTTTGATTCCGGTACCGCATGGAATCTCTCGTCAAACGTTGTGTTGAACCAGGCAGTATTTTCCCTCCCTGTGACAGATGAGAGGGTATGGAGAGCGCCTGGTGTGGAGCGATGTTCAAGATGAATACTGCGCAACAGATGCCCAACCGCTGGCAAACCATTCTCTGGATCATGTTTGCTGCCCAGTTTCTTTCCGCAATCGGTTTTTCCATCATCTTTCCGTTTCTTCCACTCTATGTCGCGTACCTCGGTGTGGCTACGGTTGGCACGGTGGCCCTATGGTCAGGATTAGTCTTCTCGCTTCAGGCCTTGACAATGGCGATTGCAGCGCCGATCTGGGGATCACTGGCCGACCGGTTCGGATACAAACTGATGGTTGAACGGGCAATGTACGGTGGTGCTGTGATCTTGCTGTTGATGGGATTTGCACGCTCGGCTGAAGAATTAACGTTGTTGCGCACCATTCAGGGCTTGATTACCGGTACCATTTCGGCGGCTAATGCGCTGGTTGCAACGGTCACCCCACGCGAACGTATGGGTTTTGCGATGGGAACACTGCAAATGGGTTTGTGGAGCGGAACGGCAGCCGGCCCACTGATCGGTGGTGTAATGGCCGAAACCCTTGGCTTTCGCGCAACGTTCATCACCACTGCCGCACTCCTGTTCATATCGGGTATTCTGGTAACGATTGGCGTGCGTGGGAATAGGAGGCCTTCCACGCCTCGCAAACAGCAACCGTTGGCTATATGGCAAGGCTGGTTGACGATCATCCGCACTCCGGGCATCAGTCCGGCCTACGGTATGCGCTTCCTCAGCAGCCTTTCCCAAACCATCTTGCTCCCCTTTGCGCCATTGTTTATTGCCAGTTTGCTTCATCCAAATGATCCGGTCAGTGCGTACACTGGTCTAATCGTTGGAGTATCTTCGGCAGCAGGAACAGCAACAGCGATCTGGCTTGGTCGGCTCGGTGATCGGATCGGGCATCAGCAGGTGTTGATGATGAGTGCAACACTGGCCGGGATCGCCTTTTTATCACAAGCTCTGGTCACGAACGTCTGGCAACTGCTGATACTGCAAGCGCTCAGCGGGGCAGCAATAGGCGGTATCACACCTTCATTAAGCGCACTGCTTGGTCGTTACACAGCAGCCGGCAATGAAGGCGCCGTTTATGGGTTGGATAGCTCGATTGTTTCTGCTGCACGTGCAGTTGCTCCGCTCATCGGTACCGTGGTGGTAGACGCTTTTGGGTTGGGAAGTGTCTTCTTGATCAGCGGACTGGCATGTCTGATGATCGTGATGAGTGCTGCACGCCTCCCGGCGCTGGTCGCTACCACCAAATGACCACCTCCACGAGCGGAGGCCTAGAGAGCGGCGATGGTGTCTTGATGTGCCAACCGATGGGTTCCAGCCGTCCGCCGCTCAACGCGGGCCAGAGGCCCGCGCACCCAGGAAAACCGTGCAGGTCGGGAGTCACTGTCAGCAAGTGCGTGATGCTCGTCGGTACCGCTCAGTTTCTCAGCCGTTCGGTCATCGAAGGTAACCAAAGCTGAAAACTCCCAAAACCCCTAACGTCCCCCCTGCCCGCTTCCATTTTGCGAGGTTGAGTAACGGGAAGGGAATATCCAGACCGACTTCAATAACAACATCTGGCATCCACTGTGGTACAAAGAAGGTAGACAACGACCAGACCGGAGGTGTACGTTTGAGTCATCGATTTTGTCTTTTCAGCCTCGTACTACTAGGCGTGGCCTGCATTGGAGGATTCGTCGCCTGGCAGCGGGCAAGTCATTTTGAACGACTGTTCCACATGACCCGTCTCGACCCGATTGGATTAACTATGATCAGGAATGAGCCATCTACCACGGCAACTGTTGTAATGTTTGGCGACTCGCGAGCCGCTGCATGGCCAGCACCGGCAGGTTTTTCCATCATTAACCAGGGTATTCCTGGCCACACCAGTACCCAATCGTTGCTTCGATATCGTATGCACGTCAGTCCCTTGCAGCCAGCACTGGTTATCATTCAGGTGGGAGTGAATGATCTGGTTGCGCTGCCATTGTTAGCCAACGATGCTGAATCGATCGTTCAGACGACCATTGCGAATATCGGCGAGATGGTAGACCTAGCCAGAGTCGATGGCAGTCGGGTGATTCTCACCACGATCTTTCCGCTCGGTCCTGATCTGTTCTCGCACCTCGATCCGGGAACGGGTCAGATTCAGACCGCGATTGAGCAGGTGAATGCTGCTATACGTGCAATGAGTGCGCCAGATGTAATCATATTTGATAGTGCAGCGCTCCTGGCCGACGCAAGTGGTTACGTAGCTGAGGCATACCGCGCTGATCTGCTTCACATTAATCCAAAAGGTTATCAGGTACTGAATGAGGCGTTGTGGAGGCTGTTAACCGATTCTCAGTGAGACTTTGTGTGAACCATAGCTAACCGCCTGGAAGGCCAACGTATCACCGTACAGCAGCAACGCATGCCGAATGGGTCCCTTAACGCTTGTCAACAGCCACGCCGCACATCAAGTGGTACCGCCGCAAGTGAGTTAAAAACCGGTACTTCGCGACCGAGCGTGATACCGGTGATCGAGACAGGACAACTGTAGGCGTACACCTCCACTCCTACCGAGCGTGCAAGCCGTAGTGCACGACTGAAATCAATATCGATCGTTTCATCAGGAGCAAACGCACAGCCTTTAGAACGTTGAATGATAAACACCACGGCTGCCCGTTGACCGTTACGGGCCGCATTGATCAACAGCTCGAGATGACGATAACCACGCTCGGTCGGTGCGTCGGGAAAGACGGCAACACCCTCGACAAGGTGAGTAACTGACTTCACCTCTAAGAGACAGGTATCTAGCCCTTCACTCAGGCGAAAATCGATGCGATGGGGACCCAGTTGTACATCACGCTGCACACGTGAATAACGGGCAAACTGTGGGAGCGCACCGAGTGACAAAGCCGCGGCAACCAACCGATTGGGCAACTGGCTATCAAGTGAAACGAGATCACCATCTTGATAGACAGCCACAACCTGAAACGCAGTCTTCCGGCCCACTTCCTCACGTGGCGCGAGTAACAGGCGCACCCCTGGAACGAGGAGATCGATCAAACGCCCTCTGTCGGCGAGATGGGCACGTACCATTCGTCCACCCATCTGCGCCTCAACCAAGAATTGACCGGATCGTGCTGCAAAGTTGGCTTCAACCAACGGTGCACCGGTTGAGAGCGGCACCCGAACGATGGTGTGTTGTCCTGATCCTTGCCCTGTTGCCATACCTATAGTATACCACGACCGGTTTCATCTTTTGCAATCGCATAGCGTGGGGAGGGGATAATGCCTTACCCCGCAAGCGCATCCTGATAAACGGGCGCAGCGCGCTGTTCCCTGACCGACGCATCGCAACAGGCGGTGGGTGGTACTGCCGGACGGTACCCGATGTTGCCCATAGAGAGGGACGGTTCGCGAACCGACCCTCATTCGTCGATACCTGCATCTGTATTGTCACTGATCCTCGCGATGGTACAATACAGGAGGAAGCTGACGATGAGGGAGCTAGATGCTGACTCATGAAGATATTGCCCGCGTACTGGCACACTACGATGTCGGCGAGCTACGGTCGAGCCGCGCCGCCGGCCACGGTATGATCAATGAAACAGCGATTGTTGAGACCAGCTTCGGACGCTTTGTGCTTCGCCGTAACCGGCGCTTTAGTGGCTTACAAACCATCAAACTACGTCACCGCCTACTCGAATGGCTCCGACAACGAGGCTTTCCTGCACCACGAGTCCTGCCAACCAGGAATGGCGAAACAATGGTGATCATCGATGAACAAGTCTACGAGCTTAGCATATTCATCGTCGGCGATGAGTTCGATCCCGCTCGTCCACGACAACTGAGCGATGTTGGTCGGGTCCTGAGTAGTTATCATCGGGCTGTTACCGATTTTCCCGAACCACCACCACCATCAGCACCGCGTTATTTACCTTCCAGCTTACGTGGACTGACCGAACGCTTGATCACTCGTGACATACTCGGTGATTTAACGCTCTCACTGCACTGGTACGAGCGACGCATTGCCGAGTTATGCCATCAGTTGAGCGATGAGACCTACGAATCTTTACCACATCTGCTGATCCACGGCGACATGCATCGCGATAATATCATCTTTCGCGGTGATGCAGTAGCGGCCTTAATCGATTATGACCAGATTGGTATTGATGCACGCCTGGTCGATATTGCCGATGCACTGGTCGATATGGCGATCGGTTCGCCGCCCCCCAACTGGCCAATGTGGGGAGTGTACCGGGCGCCACTCGATCTCGAACGAGTACGGCTCTTTCTCAAAGCCTATAATGCAGTTGTTCCGCTATCGCGCACCGAAGCTCAGGCACTACCGGCGATACTCGAAGTCATCTGGCTACAGGGAAATTTGCGCCGAACGCTCAGCACGCCAGACGCCGAACCTGAATATCACCTTGAATTACTAGGACAGGGACAGTGGCTGGCTGAGTGGATGGATCGCCATCGCGACCGCATTCTGGAAGCGGCAATGGTATACTGAGCACTATGCAGCATCACGAGTGAGCATATTTTATCCAGGTTCTACTTCGCATGAGAGCAAGCATTCAGCGAAGGATACGTGCGCTAGCCCATCTCTGGATGATCCTCCTGAGTGGGGTGGTGATCACATTACTAGGTGGCCTGGTCATACGCTGGCTAGCGCCGTTGTCCCCATGGGTTGAAACCCCAACAGTTCAACTGCGCGATCCGTTGCCGCAGAGCAGTGCGGTACATCCGCGCAGTACGATAACACTCGTGTTCAGCACACCGATGAATCCGTTCACGGTCGTGCGCTCACTCCGTATTGATCCGCCACTAGATAGCTCATATCAATGGTCGGAAGATATGCGCGTGTTGCGCATTATTCCTAATCAAGCGCTTCAACCGGCTACGACGTACCGCATACAGGTTTTCACGACTGCTCAAAGCCGGTGGTGGCGACCGTTGGCCCAGGCGCTCGATGTGTCATTTGTTACCGCAGCTCAACCAACAGTTCAAACTGCCCTCGCCCCGCGCCGACTCGACGCTCCAATCGTACTCATCTTTAGTCAACCAATGATTCCTGCCGATGTTATCGATCAACCGGCTTTGCTCCAAGGGGTACGACTCTCACCACCATGGCCACTACGCGGTCAATGGCTTGATCAACGAACGCTCCTGCTTCAGCCTACCATCGCATTTACCGCAGCTTCAACATATACTCTCACAGTAGACAGTACCTTCAGCGATGCCCAGGGTATCGAATTAGGGCAGCCGTTCCGCTGGCAATTCACTACACCCTGGCCGAACCTGATTGAACAGACACCTCCGCCAGAAAAGCGCTGGGTAAACCCGCAGCAACCGTTGGTGTTGGTATTTGATGCCCCTGTTGATACTCGTCTGCTCAGCACGGCGCTCGATATTACGCCATCAATCAGTGGTAGTTTCACCAGCGCCACAACGAATAACCGATACACGGTTACCTTTACACCGTACACCGGCTGGGTGCCCGGGCAGACCTACCAGGTTCAGCTTCGCATCCCGAATACAACCCGTCTGCTCCAGAGTTGGCGCTTTTATGTCGAGCCAGAACCAACATTACTGGCCTCATTTCCAGGTCAAGGTCAGGTTCTGATGCCCGATCAAGAGATTCGTCTGCTGTTTAGCACACCGATGGACGAATCGGAACTGCGGGCCGGGCTCAGCTTTGAGCCACCGGTAGACGAGTTTACACTAACTGTTGAGGAAAATCGGGTAAGTTTACAGCCGGTAATCCAGGCGGCAACGACCTATACCATTACGATTGCAGCCGGTGTTCGTGATCGCAGCGGAGTCCCGTTACGCATGCCAGTATCGTTAACAGTACGAACAGCCAGCAATCCACCACTATTACGGGTCTCCGGTGATGTCTTGCAACGCTTTCCAGCCAATGCTTCGCCGGCAATTGTCGTTGAACGCACAAATCTGCGAGCGTTTCAGGCGTATCTCTATCAGCTTGACACAACAACCCTGATCCGAGCGCTCTCCCTGCGCCCAGAAGAATGGCCGCGTTTTGTACCAGAACGGTATGGACAAACGCCGGTGCGGGTCTGGCGTGAAACCTTGAACGATCCACCTGACAGTCTGGTACGCAGTGTCTTTACCATTACCGCAAACAGTAGCGGCGAATTATTACCCGCCGGCGCCTACTATTTACGGCTTACTACTGATAGTGGATTACGGGTTGATCGGCTCTTGCTCATCTCGTCAATGCGTCTGACCGTGCTGCCAAACGCCAATGAACTCTTGCTATGGGTGACAGAGAGTGGAAGTGGCGCACCGGTAAACGACATCCCATTGACTATCTATCTCGACGAAACAATGCTTGCCAGTGGCAAAAGCAACGAACAGGGTCTCTGGCGTGTACCGCTCACCAGTTTGAGTACGTTCACCGGCAGCAGCGCTGGTCGTACTCTGGTAGCGGTAGCCGAAGGCGACGGTATTACCCTGAGCAGTGTTCAGCTTCCCGGTACGCTTACCCCTCCCGTTAAAGCCCTGCTGGCTGTTGATCGATTGAGTTACCGACCAGGGAGCATCGTGCGCATCAGCGGCATTGTTCGCGAACAACAGGCAGATGGCCGATTAACGCTACCCAGTATAAGAGCGTGTCTCCTCGAACTCGATGGCACAACTGTGATTAGCGATGCCACCGCCGTCACCTGCACAATATCCGATAAAGGTATCCTCAACGGTAGTCTGCGGCTCGATGCGCGCACCGCACCGGGAACATACATCGTACAGGTCGCCATCAGTGACACCATCTATCAGATACCGATCAGAGTTACTATCCCGACTACCGGTGCCACCATCCACGTAACGCCAACCCGTCCCACCGGTCTCGCGGTTGATGTCACCCGTGCCAACCTGCCAATCAGTGGTGCGGTGATAAGCTGGAACCTGCGACTCGAAACCCTATCCATCGTTGAACTTGATGGCATAGCTGGTGAAGTGCTGGGATCAGCGAGTGAAACCTCATCAAGTGCAACGACCGATCAGAGTGGCCGAGTCCAAATTAATCTGCCAGCAGATGAAAACCTGATCCGTCCACTCCGGTACGAGCTCCACCTGACTGCACAGTTACCCGACGGCGAGCAACTCCAGCAAAACACAAGTGGAATCATTCATCCGCGCAGCCCGCGGTTGTCTATTGATGCACCAACCGTCATTGCGCAAAACGAACGGGCAACAATTACGTTTACTTTGCAGAACGCTGAAGGTCAACCTCTGTCCAATACGCTGATAGAGCTGGAAGTTCGGCGTCAGATTGGTGATCCACCACTAATTATGCGACGGGTACGTACCGACCAGAATGGTCAGGCAACGACCGCACTGGTCCCGCTCCTCCCCGGACGCTACGAGCTGAGCGCCCGTTCTGGATCGAGTGTGAGTCGTCGGCAGTTGTGGGTAGCAGGTTCTGGAATTGCCAGTAGTGAACCCTGGCTGATTCCCGACCGCACCGCCTATTCAGTTGGTGATACGGCTCGTCTGCTTGTAAACGGACCGACCAGTGGTACCCTTCTGCTTATTGTCGGCCAGGGTGAAACAGCCCGTATCGCGCTGACCAGAGCACAAGCCGGTAACATGATGTTGCTTCCGATCACCGATGATCTCCCACCGCTAACAACCATTACCGCACTGATTGACGACGGGGTGAATCTGTGGACAAGTACGGTGAGCCTGTACATTAATCCACCATCACCACCACAGATCGCATTGTCGCAACGAGAAGTACTGCCAGGCTCAACTCTTACCCTGACCACTACCGCATCAACGGCAAATCTGTTTGTGGTGCTGACACCCATTCATGCACCGACGATTAATCTCGATGATTGGAATCGCCCGCTCACCAGTTCCTCATCATTCCGGCAAGGACTCTCTGGCATTATCCTGCCAGCAACTCCTGAGTCGACCGATCAGCAACACCGAATCTCGGTTCGTCTCCCGCAGCAACCGGGACGCTGGTACCTTAATGTGATTGCGATCGATGATCGTGGTTTTGCGACAGCAACCAGTACCCTGATTGATACCATTCAGTCAGTTGAAGCAATTGCTACTCCTTTACCGCCGCTCCGTACAAATGACACTGCCGTTGCCACGCTTATCTTGCGCAATATCGACCGCGAGGCGCGTACGGTACGCACTCGTCTCTGGGTAAGTGGCGGCATCCTGCTTGATCCAATCGAACAAATCGTTACGATACCGGAGCATACTGTCATGCCTATCCATTGGAACATACAACCACAACCCGATGTCGCGCTTATCGGTCTGCGTTACGAGGTGATAGACACTGCACCCTTACCACCGATTGAATACGCGATACCGGTCATCCGCGAGTCATTTTTGCCTCAAACGACCCAAACCCGTTTGGTTAACGATTCGCTCGAACTGAGTCTGGCAGATGACGAGCACGAGATTATCATCGCCGCTAATGCCCGATCTGCGCTGGCCGACCAGGCACAACGCCTGTTTCAGACCACGGCGCCCACTGCCGAAAGTCTGGCTGCGGCAATCATTATTGGTAACGAACTACAACGTACTGCTTCAACAACAACTGAAGTCGAGTATTGGCAGACAGCCATTGATGGTTCATTGCGTCAATTACGTACCCTTCGCAATCCTGATGGTGGTTGGGGATGGTGGCCAGATCATCCATCTGATCCGTTTATCACCGCTTTTGTGCTCGAAGCAATTGCCAAGATTGACCGTCGCAATGGACAGAACCCATTGCCGAGCGAATCGGCAATACGTTATTTGCAACGCGAACGATCAGCCCTTCCCCTCGATGTGCAATCATACATCGATTATGTGCTGGCAAAACACGGTATCAACGACCATCAGGAACCGGCATCCGACAATCTGACACCAACCGCACGTGCTTTTACCGCATTACGGCTCCGCCAATACAGAAACCAACTCCTGGCTCAATTCTGGACCACCGCCGGCAGTGGCCTACCGTGGGCAGGAGCCGAAGGAATGCCTGCCAGCGCGCTGGCCGTAAGTGCAAGTATCATTCAGGCATTAGCCGAAGAACAACCAACCGCTCCCAAACTCACGACCTGGCGTACTGCTCTCTTGCGACGCTGGCAAGGTGAGGGCTGGCCGACACCATACGAAGCGGCGCGTGTAGCGCTGGCACTGGGTCCAATGCTCTCAGCAAATGGTGCAGAGGTTACGGTATGGCATAACAACGACCGGCTGACCGAAGCCCAAACCCTGACTAATGTAGAACGCTGGCGATTACGAGGGGGAACATTGCGCATTGAGCCAACCAATGGGCCAGCACTCATCGCTATTCGCCGTGCAACCGCTGAGCATCCCCAAATCGAAGCAATACAGGCACAGCTCAGGTATCACCAGAGTATCAATCCACTGACCATCGATCAACCTGTTCAGGTCGATCTCATTCTGATCGTCAAAGAACCTTTTCTTCGCCTCGATGTCACCATTCCGCTACCAGCGGGGTTAACCCCAATCCAGGTAGATAGCGGCGCAACGCTCGCTTATTCTCGAATTGAGCGTGAACGGCGCACGGTTCGATTCGGTGGCGTCAATCTAACCCCCGGTGTATATCGGTTGACCGTTACTGCCAGAACAATAACCGCCGGTCACTTTCAGACACCGCCAGCAATTATTGCCACGCCGGGGAGTGGGTTGCCTGAACTGTTTGTGAGGGAAAAAGATACGATCATCATCACGACGGCGCCAACGAACTGATACCGGACGGATGCATCACTAGAGATTTTCTGAATTTTCATCGTTTGGTGTCATAACCACCGTCGCCTAGGAGCGCGAGCCTCCGGCGCGCAGCCTACAGTCGCCTGGGAGTGCGAGCCTCCGGCGCGCAGCCTGCACCGTGCCCATCTCAGCCGCACACCATCGCCCCGTGGCTCGCCATAAGAAAAGCGAAGAACTCGCCCCTGCTGATGAAGATGCCCCTCCCACTCGCTCTTCTTCTCTTCTCGTCCCTCTCCTCACTTAACCACTGCTAGGACTGGTAAACCTCATCAACCAATGTTGCAATATTGAAACACTTTTGCTCATTACCGGGTATAGCCATAGCTTGACGCCCTTATTTCCCTTTGCTACGATACCCGTACAGCAACTCAATGAAGAGGGGCGATTTCCCAACACTCGTGTATGCCCCACAAAACCTTACAAAATATATTTTTAGCCAGCAAACCCATCCGGATCGCGCATTGCACGGTGCAATGCATCGTGTTGTCATAAATTGTGACAGGAAAGGAGGTGCGCAGGGCGGGTCGCCGATTGCTACCCGTTAGACGGCGTGTACGCCCAGTTCAGATGCGCCGGTACGCCACGAGCAGCGTACAACGCGACGGGACACGGTCGCACGGCAATTGGCGCGCATCACGTTCTCTGCTTGAACGCTGGATCAAAGGTGATTCGTTGGGAACTGGTTCTGGCTGTTTTGTATTGCAAGGAGGAGACCCTCTATGCCTGCGTCCTTTCTGGGCGAAGTTTTTGGTACCATGGTGCTGATCCTGTTTGGCAATGGTGTTGTAGCTAACGTCCTGCTGACGCAATCGAAGGGCAACGGTGGTGGCTGGATCGTGATTACTACAGGCTGGGCATTTGCGGTGATGTGTGGTGTCTTCACAGCGGTAGCCTTGGGCAGCCCCGGAGCTGACATTAATCCAGCCGTCACAGTGGCAGCCTTGATTCGCGGGCGCTACGACGTCGGCACTGCCGTGATGCACATTGTGGCGCAATTTATCGGCGCTTTCATTGGCGCCACTCTGGTCTGGCTTGCCTACCTCTCACACTGGGAAGTAACGAAAGACCCTGGCCTCAAACTGGCTTGTTTCAGCACCGGCCCGGCGATTAGCAATCCGGTCAACAACATCATTACTGAAGTGATCGGTACCTTCGCGCTGGTATTCATCATCTTCGCTATCTTTAGCGCCAACGGTGCCACAGGCGGAAATCCGGCGAGCGGTCTGGGTCCATATCTCGTTGCAGCACTGGTTTGGGGTATTGGTCTTTCACTCGGTGGTCCAACTGGCTACGCGATCAATCCGGCACGTGATCTTGGTCCGCGAATTGCACACTTTGTGCTACCCATCGCCGGGAAGGGCGACAGCAACTGGGGGTATTCGTGGATACCGGTCGTTGGCCCGCTTATCGGTGGTGCAATTGCCGCCTTATTGGCAAATGTGCTCGGTATGTGAGATACTGTTGCGCATCACGCTGAACGGTTAACATTATCACTTCAAGGGAGGAAGCCTGTGAAGAAGTTGATTAACGCTCCAGAGAATGTCGTCAAGGAGGCACTGGCCGGAATGGCAATTGCCCATGCCGATCTGATCCAGGTGCACTTCGATCCTGACTACATCGTGCGCGTCGGTGCACCACACAATAAGGTCGGCGTTATCTCTGGAGGTGGCTCTGGTCACGAACCGATGCATGGCGGCTTCGTCGGCTATGGGATGCTCGACGCTGCCTGTCCGGGTGCCGTCTTCACCTCACCGGTACCGGATCAGATGCTCGCCGCAACCAAGGCTGTCAACGCTGGGAAAGGTGTATTGCACGTCGTCAAGAACTATACTGGTGATGTGATGAACTTCGAGATGGCGGCGGAACTGGCTGCCGCCGAAGGTATTGAGGTTGCCAGTGTGATTACCAACGACGATGTGGCAGTTGAAAACAGCACCTGGACAGCCGGTCGGCGCGGGGTAGGAGTGACCGTGCTGCTCGAGAAGATCGTCGGTGCTGCGGCAGAAGCTGGTGCTGATCTGGCGACGTGCAAAGCAATTGCCGAGCGAGTCAACGCGAACGGTCGCAGCATGGGGATGGCTCTGACCCCCTGCACCGTACCCCAGGCTGGGAAACCAGGCTTTGAGCTAGCCGAAGACGAGATGGAGGTTGGTATCGGCATCCATGGCGAACCCGGCCGACGCCGCGAGAAGTTGGCGCCGGCGCGTGATATTGCCGAGATGCTTGCTGGTCCTATTCTTGAAGACCTTCCCTTCAAGAGTGGTGATGCTGTACTGGCCTTCGTCAATGGCATGGGTGGTACACCACTGATCGAGTTGTACGTGATGTATAATGAACTTGCCCGTATCTTGAAGGATCGGAACATTACCATTGCTCGCTCGCTCGTCGGCAGCTACATCACGTCACTCGAAATGGCAGGTGTGAGCTTTACCCTGCTCCGTCTTGACGATGAGATGATCAAACTCTGGGACGCACCAGTACATACGCCAGCGCTACGCTGGGGAATGTAAGGTAAAGGTTTATCAGTACGCATAGCGGGGCAAATTGCCCCGCTACCAGATTGCACGCAGAGGAACTATGCAGATCACCGCCGATCATGTGATAAGTTTTCTCCAATTGGTCGCTGAACGGGTTAAAGAGCAGCGCGACTATCTTACCAAACTCGATGCCGCAATTGGCGATGCCGACCACGGTGTCAATCTTGATCGCGGTTTCAGTACAGTGATGAGCAAGCTGCCAACTGCAACCGACCGGAGCATTAGTGGTCTACTGAAACTGACCGGCATGACACTGATTTCCACCGTTGGCGGCGCCAGTGGGCCACTGTATGGCACAGCCTTCCTGCGCGCAGGAACAGCTATTGGGGATCGAGCGACGATTGGTGCTGAAGAACTGATTGCTGCACTGAGCGCTGCGCTTGATGGCATTCAAACTCGTGGGAAAGCGACTCGCGGTGAAAAGACGATGATCGATGCGATTGCACCAGCAATCGATACGCTGAAAGAGCAGTATGCAGCGAGCGGTGATCTGTTGGTTGCAATGCGTGCTGCCGTCGTTGCATGCGAACAGGGTATGATTGCGACCGAACCAATGCTGGCAACCAAAGGCCGTGCATCATATCTCGGTGAACGTTCAATTGGTCATCGTGACCCTGGTGCTGCCTCGGCTTATCTGATAGCCAAGGCGCTGCTCGAGACCATCGAACGTGTAGCACAAGGTTAATGCGATCCTTAATATTGCGCAGGTAGACAAAGGAGTCGTGAATTATGGCAAAGTATGCCGCCGCAATCGATCAGGGAACAACAAGCACCCGCTGTATGATTTTTGACCACAGTGGCAATGTCATTTGCTACGACCAGAAAGAACACGAACAGATCTATCCCCGACCCGGCTGGGTTGAGCATAGCCCTGATGAAATTTGGGAACGTACTCAAAGTGTGATCCGCAGCGCGCTGAGCAAAGGTGGTCTGAGCGCAAGTGACATCGTAGCCGTCGGGATTACCAATCAACGCGAGACGACTGTGGTCTGGAACCGCAACACCGGACGACCGGTCTACAATGCGATTGTCTGGCAAGATACGCGCACCGATCAGATTTGTAATGAACTGGCGGCTGATGGTGGTCAGGATCGCTTCCGGCCCAAGGTTGGCCTTCCCCTGGCAACCTACTTCTCTGGCCCCAAGATTCGCTGGATTCTCGACAATGTACCCGGTGCACGCGAAGGGGCTGAAGCTGGTGATGTGATCTTTGGTAATATCGATACCTTCTTGACCTGGTGGCTGACCGGTGGCCCCAATGGTGGCGTCCATGTCACCGATGTCACGAACGCCTCGCGCACGATGCTGATGAATCTCGAAACCCTTGATTGGGACGATGAGATTCTCGGCATTATGGGTATTCCACGCCAGATGCTGCCCAAGATTATGCCGTCAAGTATGGTCTACGGCACTGCTACCGGCGAGCTGGCCGGGGTACCGGTAGCCGGTATTCTGGGCGACCAACAAGCAGCAATGGTTGGTCAGACCTGCTTTGATGTCGGTGAGGCGAAGAACACCTACGGCACCGGATCGTTTATGCTGCTCAATACCGGTACCAAACTCGTTCCCTCGAAGAGCGGTCTGTTGACAACCGTTTGCTATAAGTTCGGTGATCAGCCTGCCGTTTATGCTCTTGAAGGCTCTATCGCTATCACCGGTGCATTGGTACAGTGGCTGCGCGACAATCTCGGCCTGATCACCTCGTCGGCTGAGGTCGAGTCGCTTGCTAATCTGGTTGAGGACAACGGTGGCATCTATTTCGTCCCGGCCTTCTCTGGTCTCTTCGCCCCGTACTGGCGTTCCGATGCACGTGGGGTAATCGTCGGCCTGACGCGGTATGTCAATAAAGGTCACATTGCCCGTGCGGTACTTGAAGCGACTGCGTACCAAACCCGCGAAGTTCTCGACGCGATGGAACAGGATTCGGGTGTGAAACTGACCGCATTGAAGGTCGATGGTGGTATGGTGTACAATAATACCCTAATGCAGTTCCAGGCTGACATCCTGGGAGTGCCGGTTATTCGGCCGAAGGTTGCCGAAACAACGTCGCTTGGTGCTGCGTATGCCGCTGGCCTGGCAGTTGGCTTCTGGTCGAATACCGATGAGATGCGCGCTAACTGGGGTGTCGATCATACGTGGACGCCGCAGATGGACGAGGCAACCCGCGAGCGACTCTACCGAGGTTGGAAGAAGGCGGTCACCCGCACCTTCGGTTGGGTAGAGTAACCCGCTTTCCTGTACGCATACAATGGTAGCAAGACCGGCGGGAATCTGTACCCTGCCGGTCTTGCTGACGATTAGGAGCTTATGATGCAAACCATCTCTACCGATGTATTAGTGATTGGCGGCGGCGCAACCGGCACAGGCTGCGCGCTCGACCTCGCAATGCGTGGAATCCGTTGCGTGCTGGTCGAAAAGGGAGATTTGACCCATGGCACAACTGGCCGGTATCACGGTCTTCTGCATTCGGGCGGGCGCTATGTGACCAAAGACCCGCAATCGGCGCGTGAATGTGCGCAGGAAAATGCAATCTTGCGCCGCATTATGCCGCATTGTATCGAGCAGACATCTGGGTTCTTTGTCATCACACCGTGGGACGATGAAAGCTATGGTGATGTCTTCGTCGCCAATTGCCACCGTACCGGTGTGCCGGTGCAAGAGATCAGTGTCGCCGAAATGCTGCGTCGTGAACCACTCCTCAATCCCCGTATTTCACGGGTCTTTGAGGTTCCCGACGCTTCCGCCGATTCGTTTCTCGCTACCCATTCCGTAGCGCTGGCCGCACGTGAGTACGGCGCCGACATTCGTACCTATCACAATGTGATCGAATTGATCCGGGTTGGCGACCGGGTTGTAGGAGCAGTCGTTGAAGACCTGCGTAGCGGTGAACGGATTCGAATCGACTGTGCTTATGTCTTAAATGCGGCTGGGGCCTGGGCTGGCAAAATTGCAGCACTGGCAGGCGTAACGGTAACGGTCGTACCGGGCAAGGGTACAATGGTGGCGATGAATCACCGCATGATAAACACGGTGGTGAACCGCTGTAAACTCCCATCCGATGGTGACATTATTGTACCCATTCACACAGTAGCCGTCATTGGTACGACCGATGTCCACGTTCCCGATCCTGATGTCTTCGGGATTGAACCAGAAGAGATTCAATTTATGCTCGATGAAGGTGAGAAGCTCGTTCCCGGCTTCCGTCAATATCGTGCGCTACGTGCCTGGGCTGGTGTCCGTCCGCTTTACAAAGACAAAGATGTCGCCAGCGACCGTGATATTCCTCGCACGTTCAAGTTACTCGATCACGAAGAGCGTGACGGCGTGAGCGGTATCTTTTCGATTGTTGGTGGTAAATGGACAACATATCGCCTGATGGCCGAGCAGACGGTGAATGAGATTGCACGACGGTTAGGCAATACCCAACCCTGTCGCACTGCTAGTGAAGTGCTGCCGATCCCGAAGTTTGAGCACACTCGTCACGCTACTGTAACCGTTTCACCTGATCCGGCAGCGCAGACTCCCCACTACTGGCTCGGAAAACCACTGGCACTGGTCGAGAGCCAACACGCCGCCGGTGATCTGATCTGTGAATGCGAACTGGTTACCCGTGATCGGATTCAGGCCGCAATCGATGCTGGCGCTCATAATCTCGACGATATTCGACGCGATGTGCGGATGGGCATGGGGCCGTGTCAGGGTGGCTGGTGTATCTATCGCACGGCAAATATTTTGTATGAACGGCGCTGTGCCGATGGTCTGAGCCACGTTCATACCAATGAAGCGATACTGCATTTTCTCCAGGAACGCTGGAAAGGTCTTACCCCAGTCCTGTGGGGTGATCAGTTACGCCAGGCCCGCCTTGATGAATTGATCTATTATGGCGTTCTGGGAATTCAACGTCTGCGGGCACTGGCCGAACCGGGGGGTGGTCTGGTAACCCAACATCCGGCTATCGCAACCGAATATGTACAGGCGTAAGGCACCAGGAGAGCTGCTATGTATGATACGATCGTCATCGGCGCTGGCCTGGCTGGTTTGATGGCAGCAATTGGGCGTGCCGAACGCGGTGAAAAGGTGATGGTGCTTGCCAAGGGTCATGGGACAACGCACTGGACGACCGGCTGTCTCGACCTCTTTGCCGAGGTTGATGATCCTATCGCCGGTATCATTCAACTTACCGACCAGCGTCCACACCACCCCTATGCCCTGGTTGGCCTGACAATGATCGAGCAGGGCGTTGCCCGATTCCGGGCTATCTGCGAAGCGGCTGGCTACCCGATGGTTGGCAACTTCAACCGAAATCTGCTGCTCCCTACTGCTTTAGGCGCGTTGCGCCCCACTGCTTTTGCACCTGCAACAATGATAAACGGTGATGCCCGTCAGTTGCGCGATGGTCGGCCAACGCTGATCGCCAGTTTTGGCGTACTCCGTGACTTTTTTCCACCGCTTATTGCCGCCAATCTCCGTGCTCAGGGGATTGCTGCCGAAGCAGCATTGTTAGCCCTGCCACCAACTGGTCGCCAACACGATTTCAGCCCGGTCATCCTGGCACGCATGTTCGACCAACCAGACTTTCGGGCCAGAGTTGGTGAACAACTTGCTGCATTCGTGCGCAAGGGCGGCTATGCTCGTATTGGTATGCCAGCAATTCTGGGCTTGAAGCATCCTACCGAGGTGGTACGCGACCTCCAGAATCGGGCGGGTGCCCTGATCTTCGAGATTCCCACACTACCAACCTCTGTCGCCGGTATGCGGTTATATCACATTCTGGAAAACGCATTGCTCAGTCTTGGTGGTAGAATGCAGTTGGGTGGATTTGTCCAACGCGGAGAACCCCTCAAGGAAACGCTGGTGGCTGTGTTCAGTGAAGCGGCAGCCCGTGAACAACGTCATACGGCCCGACGCTGGGTATTGGCAACCGGTGGCATTCTTGGTGGTGGCATTCGCGCCACGCCGGAAGGTCACCTGCGTGAAACCGCTCTTGACCTACCCCTTCAGACACCCGACAGCCGATCCGGCTGGTTTGCAGCACGTTTTCTGGCTGAGCAAGGTCACCCTGTCTTTCAGAGTGGTGTGCGCGTTGATCGGTCACTACGCCCCCTCGATGCCAGCGGTCGCTTAGTATATGAAAACGTGATGGTGGCTGGCAGCGCACTCGCCGGTTTTGATCCGGTTCGCGAAGGATGCCTTGAAGGAGTTGCAATTGCCACCGGCTGGGCAGCCGGACAGCAGTAGCAGCCCATTTGCGAGAGGGACAATCACCATGGATCATATTGAGCTATCGCTCACGCAATCGCTCGATCACTGTATTAAGTGCAACATCTGCACTGCGGCCTGCCCCGTGGCCGCCGTAACCGACGCCTTCCCCGGCCCAAAATATGTCGGGCCGCAAGCCCAACGCTTTCGTCATGCCGCGCAGCCGGTTCCTGATGCCTCCGTTGATTACTGTTCGGGATGTCGGGTTTGCAATCAGGTCTGTCCGACCGGTGTGCGAATCGCTGAACTTAATGCCCGTGCTCGAGCGCAGATGGTCGCCGAGCGTGGGATGCCTCTTCGTAACCGAATCATTGCGCGTTCTGGATTGGTTGGGCGCCTGAGTTGTGGACCACAGGCGCCTCTCGTCAATCTGACGCTGAGCTTTGCGCCCGCACGCTGGCTCATCGAACAAGTGCTGGGAATTCACCGCCACGCTCCACTGCCAAAAGCAAGCACCTACACGTTCCAACACTGGTTCCGACGTCGGAAATCAACGGTGGCCGGTCGACGCCATAAAGTGGTCTACTTCCACGGTTGCAGCACAAACTACTACGAACCACACGTTGGTAAAGCGGCAGTGGCCGTGCTCGAACATCTTGGGTTTGAGGTGATCATTCCACCACAGCGCTGCTGTGGCCTGCCCTTACTCTCCAACGGCGATTTTCCGGCTGCGCAGAAGCACCACCAGTACAACGTTGCGCAACTGTTACCATTCGTTCGCGCCGGTATACCCATCGTCGGTACCAGCACCAGTTGTACGCTCACTCTGAAAGAGGAAGCTCCGGAACTCCTCGGTCTCCACGGTGATGATGTTCGCGCAGTGGCTGCCGGTACGTATGACATCTTCGAGTTCTTGCGTAACCTTCACGAGCGCGGTGAATTACGCACCGACTTCCGCTCGATTGAACGTCGCCTCCCGTATCACCCGCCATGTCAGTTACGCGCCCATCGCATTGGCCGTCCGGTACTCGATGTATTAGGTTTAGTACCAGGCTTGCACCTTGATGAGAGTCGGGCTGATTGTTGCGGTATCGCCGGTACATACGGCTTGAAGCGTGAAAAGTATCAGATTGCAATGGACGTTGGGAAGCCACTTTTTGACTTTGTACAAGCCAGTGGTCAAAACCTCGCTTTGTGCGATAGTGAAACCTGTCGCTGGCAAATCAGTGGTGCTACCGGGGTAGAAACCCGTCACCCGATTGAAATCCTGGCCGAAGCATACGGAGTTCTGTAGTATATCTCAATGTATTTTCAACTTTTATTCGGAGCAGCGTAGTATCCCACTGCTGCTCCTACATTTTGTTATAATACGTGCTAGTCTTGTACTATATGTGCGTAGGAACTATTTGTCGATGATTGAACCAGAAACAGTCTTACAAGGTCGTTATCGCATCATATCCCAAATTGCCAAGGGAGGTATGGGGGCGGTCTATCGAGCGCGCGACCTCCGCTTGCGCATCGATGTTGCCATCAAACAAACCTTGTTTAACGATGAGGCATATCGACAAGCATTTGAACGCGAAGCTCAAATCCTGGCCCGCTTGCGCCATCAAGCATTACCACGGGTCATTGATCATTTCATCGAACCACAAGGTCAATTCTTAGTTATGGAGTTTATCCATGGCGAAGACCTGGGCAATCAACTGGCCCGTCTCGGTCGTCGTTTCGCCTCGCCGCAAGTCTTACCCTTGGTAGTAAAATGGGCCGATCAACTCCTCGACGTGCTACACTACTTGCACACACGACCGGTACCGGTCATTCATCGAGATATTAAACCAAAAAATCTGAAATTAACCCCAAACCACGATATTATCTTGCTCGATTTTGGGCTAGCGCGCGGCGGAATGACGGTTGTAGCCGGAATTGACGGCTCAGGGTCGCGAAAGGTCTACGGCTTTACCCCACCATATGCACCTTACGAACAGATGCGCGACGGCGAACCAGACCCGCGCAGCGACATTTATTCGCTCTCGGCAACATTGTACCATCTGCTAACCGGCGTTTTGCCACCTGATGCGATGACTCGGATGGCAAAGCTGATCCATGGTCAGCCCGATCCCCTTCAGCCGATTCGCAGTCTGGCGCCCCATGTGCCAGAAGGATTAGCCCGGTTGATCGAGCAAGGGATGGCTACCCTGATCGATCAACGTCCGCAATCGGCCCGTGAAATGCGTGAAGCCTTGCACCGACTGCGCGGAAAACCGGTAACACCAGCAACACCGGTAACAGTACGTCCTATCGCTTCAGAACCATTGCCAGTACCTCCCGATACGACCGAAACACCAACCGAACCAGTGCCAACTCCATCGCAGGCGTCACCGATCACCCCACCAGTAACACCGTCACGTGCGACATCACCGACGCCGGTAGGAACACAGTATCGCCGCCTGGTAACCGGTAGCCAGGTTCGTAGCCTGGCATTTACGTCCGATGGCAAATCGATCATCGCCGGCCACGATGATTATACGATCAGTGTCTGGGATGTAACGCACGGTGAACAAACGCAAACTCTGCGCGGCCACGAGAGCACTGTGCGTGCGGTTGCTGTCAGTCCTGATGGAACACTGGTTGCCAGCGGAAGCGACGACGAGACAGTCCGTATCTGGACAACTACCGACTGGCAGTCTGTACAGATCATCCGTCAAACCGGCACTTCTATCGAGAGTCTCTGCTTCAGTCCCGACGGTCGTTATCTGGCGGTTGGCGGTTGGGGCATGGCGATTACACTGTACGAGATCCGAAAAGGGAAGATCGAGCCGATTGGCCTGTTTAACAGTCCTTTTGTTCATTCACTGAGTTTTTCACCAGATAGTTCATTGCTGGCTGCCGGTTGTTACGATGGCGCTATCTACCTCTGGCAAACAGCGACACATCAGCGGTTAAAACCGATTGAGGGGTTTAATACATTCATTTACAGCGTCACTTTTAATACTGCCGGTACCATCATTGCCGCCTGTAGTGGTACCGCTATTCGCCTCTGGCGCGTGCGAGATTTTCTGCCTCTTGACACCTTACAAGGCCACACTGCACCGGTGCGCGGTCTGGCGTGTAGCCCGCGTATCCCATTGCTGGCTTCAGGAAGTGAAGATCGGAGCGCTCGTTTTTGGTTGATAGATCAATCGCAGCCACTCCCCCTTATCCTCGAACACAGCTCTGGCGTCAGTTGCCTGAGCTTCAGCCCCGATGGTCAACTCCTGGCTACCGGTACCCACGATGGCCGTATTTACCTCTGGCAAGCGCCGGTCGAGAGTCAGGTTTAGAACCTATCCGACATATCCTGTCGCAGCAGAAGATCGGTCGGGGCGCAGCACCGCTACGCCTGTACATCAGGATGCGCTCGTGGGGTAAGGAATAACCCTTACGTTGCCCTGCCCTGGTCTTCGGGTTACGTATGAACCTGAGCGACATCGGGATTTTTGCGCAAGCTCTCACACCTCACCGCACCCGCTCAACCAGCGCGATGATCCGCTCTGCACGTCGGCCATACGTGTGTTCAGCAGCCACTGCTCGCCGTGCGGCTATCAGCGCCGGGTCGCCTTCGTTCAGAGCCGCAGTGAGTGCCGCCTGCAAACCAGACAGGTCACGTCGTGGGAAACTATAGGCAAGCTGTGGTGGTACAATCTCGTGTAACGCCGGAATCGCCGGTATGACAATCGGCAGACCCAATGCCAGATATTCAAACAACTTCAACGGCGAGGCTGTTACATCGGTAACGGTATCGGGAATGACAAGAACATCGGCAGCGCCTAAACAGCGCACTACCTCGGCCTGCGGTCGTGGCGGCAACACGTAGAGATCGGCTGGCGTCGCTGTTGTCTCAGCAACCCGTAATCCTTCACTGACTGCGTGTGCAATCAGGGCTGCTCGCTCACCAGGTCGCCCACCGAGTATCAGACCGCACAACGTCGGATGGGTAGCCTTGAGTGCCCGTAAAGCACCGAGAAGACCCTCAAGCCAGCGATGAGCAAAGGTCATGCCTGCGTATGCGATGACCGGTACGGTGGGTAACAAACCAAGTTCGGCACGACACTGAGCACGATCTTGCGGTGTAAATATTCGTTCATCGTAAGCATCTGGAATAACCGCAACATCTGCCGGATCACGCCATCCGAGCTGGGCCAACAGGGACCGGAAATCATTTGTCAGTGATACGACGGCAGTTGCCCGACATAGTGCGGTACGATCAATCAGATCGAGTAATCCACGCGCCCAACGCTCTTTCGCCCGCGAAGGATTCCGTGACTCAAAATCGTGGACTTCGTAAATCACCGGTATTCCGAGCTTTGGGCCGAAGATACCGGCCCACCAGGCCGCAATGATCGGCTGACGAATATAGACAGCTTCAACCTGATGACGTTGAGGCGCAACCCGCATCGCGGTCATCGCTGCAAAGACTGAGTGCTCAAGGTAGTACAACAGTGTACTCTTGTAGAAGCGTGAGAGCTTGCCAATGGCCGGTCGTGGCAGATGCACGACATTCAATTCACTGAAGCGACTCGGTTCAAACCCCCAACGTGGAATCAGGGCCAGCGTATCCGGTCGGCGAGCTATCAGCTCGCGGAGCGTGGTAAACGTTTGCAGGGCATTAGCTGACTGCAAATTCAAACTAGTGGGGTATGCAATATAGACGATCATCTTAGCGCGCAACCTCAAGCCGCGACAACAAACGATCAAGCTCGGCTAACGTCGATGCCAGACCGGCCGGCGCAGGATGCAATAAACCGCCGGTCACCAACGCAGCGCGTACAAGCTGAGGATCATCACCGGCCACCTCCAAATTACGGAGGTCTTGTCTGATCCGTTCATCACTGATGGGAATGCCATGACGAGCCATCATTGCCCGGTAATAGGGATAGTGTTCGCACAACTGCTGGGCCACACTTTCAAAACCATGACGCGCAATCGTCATCCGGGTCTGGAAACGCATCGTATTTTCGGCAAACATGATTCGGTCACGGCGCGACGGTTCGATCAGAATAATATCCACCTCAGGATGGCGACGACGCACCTGCTTGATATGATAGTGCAAACCGGCGTGAATGAACGTGCGGAAGACCTGATTACCAATCCGCTGAATACCCTGTTCGCTGATAGATTGTCCCGGCGCATGGCGGCGATTATCAAACGGCACCATTGGATTAATACAGACGATCAGGTCAGCACCACGCTCGATTGCTACATCAAGACTGGCCGTACCGCGTAAGCCACCATCGATATAATCACGCTTGCCGATTCGTACTGGCTGATAAAAGATCGGAATAGCGGCTGACGCGCAAACTGCCAGCGAGATCGGCACATGCTCGAGCGGTGGTAAGCCAAAAACGGCCCGTTCTCCAGAATCGAGATCGGTCGCTATGATCAACAACTCGCGATCCAGATCGGCAAAACGGTTTGAGCGACCGGGCTGTTCAAAAGCCAGCCGCAGATACCGCTCGAGCGCTCGCGAATCGTAGATACCGGTAGGTAAGCCAACAGCCAGCGTCTCAATCAAATCAAGAAGCGATGCTTCCCCACCTTCACGAAGCCAGCGCCGTAACGTTTGAGCCAGCGCCCCAGGTAAGTGCATCACCCGACGCAGCATATCAACCACATTTAACTGGTACAAGTGATGTGGTTCAAGCTGATCAATACCGAGCAACGAGCTTTCAAGGACACTGATCAATGTACGCGGTGACATATTGTTGGCCAGGCAGGCGTTCACCAAAGCCCCAGCGCTTGTCCCCACGTAAATATCAAACTCGTTGACTGACAAACCTTCAAGCACCTGGTCAATGGCACAGAGGGCGCCAATTTCATAAGCGGCACCGGCGACACCTCCACCGGCAAGAACCAGAGCTGTCTTGCTACGCTGCATAACCAGCCTCTTTGCGATAACGTATACCAGCGAGCCAGGGATCGTGCGATGTTTTGGTCAGCGCCAACGAACTGTTTGCCCTGCCAGGGCGATACGGTGATAGTTAACAGCCTGACAGAAGCGATTCAGCATCACCCAACGATCACGTTGGATACACCAACTGAGAACCAGGTCATTGTCAAGCTGGCTGTCGATGTTCAACGACGACGTAGCAATTGTTCAACTGTACTGGCCAGGGCATCAATCTGGGCATGGAGACGCTCGACATCGTTGCGCGTCGGCACATTGGCAATCCGGTCGGCAAGTTGATGCCGGGCATCGTCGGCAAACTCTTTGCGTAGTAACAGTTTGCGCCAGCGATCAGCCTCTTCGGGGGAAAGTTCACCTTTGTCAACCAGGATATCGATACGCCGCCCAATTTCAGCTTCGATCAAGTCGTCACCACCGAGCGAACTAAACAGCACCCGACGCAAGTTAGAGATCGTATCTCCCCCAACCTGGATCAGGTCGGTCAATAAATTAGTTGGCAACGGTGACCGGCGTCCACGAGCCTGCAATACAACCTGCGCCAGAATATTCGCGGTAATATCATCACCTGTTTCGTTATCAAGCACCTGGACGGTTTCACCCTCTTGGATGAGGCGAGCAATACCGTCAAGCGTGATGTAACGTTTCTGATTGGTATGGTAAAGTTTACGATTTGCGTATTTCTTAATCAGGTGCATAGGAATTGCCGCCTTGTACCGGATGCTGGTATGCGTAGTGTGCCCACTAACACAACTGGTACGAACACGAGATGCAAACAGTCTTAGCGGCAATTATAACACGCTGCGCCAAAATGCCGACAACGACGATTTACCATCCTTCACATTGCCAGGGACGAAAAGAACGCTGAATAGCCCGGATGGCGAATACGCACTGTTCGCTGTGGAGCGATGCACAGCGGTGAACACCATGTTCAGCGAAAGAAACATGATACGGGCGAAGGAAAAAACACGCCTTCGCCCTTTCCATTTACGGTACCGTGCGTCTTGCCATGGCAGGCAGAGTATTCCTACTCTCCGGCACTCTCTTCCTTGGCCTCACCCCGCGTGCGATTGCGCGTGGGAGTCTCTTGTGTCCGGCGCAGCTCTTCTACACGCAAGGCTAGCTGGGCGATCTTGGCGCTCAGCTCATCAATGTCGCGCTTGGAAGGAATATTGAGCCGATTGAGGAACTGCTCAAAGCTAGTCTCAAACTGGGCTGCCAGATTGTTCAGATTGGTCTGAACCTGATCCGACTGAGGCACAGCCGTCTTACGGAGGTTCTCCATAGCCTCCTCAAACAGCTTCTGGGCATCTTTTTGGGCCAGCTCGCCACGCTCAACCAGCCGATTCAGGAAGGCTTCCGCTTCTTCACGGCTGAGCGCAAAGGCGCCGATACCGGCCAGTATGAGCTTCCGAACGATCTCAAACACCTGGACACTCGGATTGACCGGTGGCTTCTCGTCGATTTGGCGAACATTGACTTCGATCTCTTCTACAGTTGTCATACTTGCCTCCTGCTTTATATGGATCACGTTCAGGTCATCTGTATCATAGCACAGTCTATGCGATTTCGGTAGACGTATAACGCGCTGCGTTACACGTCCAAGTATAACACGCTGCGTCATGAAAGTCAACGCTCCTATGTATATCAAATTGCTATGGGAATTATTGCAAGTGGCTGTACCGGGTAGCGTGCGTAGCCCCCTCATTTCATAATGAGGAAAGGGTACAATGAAGGAAACCCACCTCTACCAATGGAGATGGTCACGAGCAACGAGGAAACAGAGTCTGACCGTCGCTATTCGTTGGAATGGGAAGCGGCACGTCTCCTGAACATGATGCTCTGCCGACAGGTCAGGAAACGCTTCATTCCTCATCTTTGCATATCACCTCTGCCAGGTCGGTTGAAAATGTTGAAAACTGCTCACGAACCTGTTTACTACTTGACAGTCAGTTAAAGCCGGTACATCATGCATAACTGTGAGTATTATATTGTAGTAAGCTATCATCACCCAGGCTTTGTCTTAGCCATTTGCCCGCGGATGGAATGAAGTGCAGCAATCCGGGCATTATTACACGCTGCGTTGGCAAACACGGTCCGACGAGGAGGATCATTATCGAACCGCCGACCCGCTCAACAGCCGAAGAAAATCTGCGAGCCATTGTCAGTCATGACGCCGATGGTGCCATTATTGTTGACAACAGTGGCGTGGTGCGGTTCTTGAACAGTGCCGCTGAACGGCTGCTTGATCGACATGGCGCTGAACTTCATGGGCAAGTTTTTGGTTTTCCGCTGGTCGTTGGTGAACGAGCGGAGGTTGAAGTGTTGCGCCCAAACGGCGAATTTGCCGTTGCCGAAATGAGGGTCGTGTCGATTGTTTGGGAAGGACAGGATGCGCTGCTTATCACTCTGCGCGATGTCACCTTCGAGCGTCAGGCCGAGACAGCCTTACGCGAGGCGGAAGAGTTTAGCATTACTATTCTCAATTCGTTGACGAATGAAATTGTTGTCCTTGATGAGCAGGGTAAGATCGTGGCAGTGAATGAGGCCTGGCTGCGGTTTGGGCGCGAGAACGGGATTACCGATCTGGCTGCGATCAGTGTAGGTGCTGATTACTTTGCAGCCTGTGCGGTAGACAAAACGTTAACCGGTGGCATAGATGTACTGCAAGGGTTGCGGGATGTATTAGCAGGGAATAAAGAAGAATTTTCCTGCGAGTATGAACTCCCTACCTCAGCCGGAACCCGCTGGTTCGCCCTACGTGCAGTGCCGTTACGTGGAAAACGGCGCGGTATTGTCATTTCTCATACAGACATTACCGAACAACGGCGAGCAGCGCAACTCGCTGCCGAAGCTGAAATGCTACGCGAACAGGTACGACAGATGGAGCGCGAGCTGACCAATGTTGATGCGCTCTCGCGACCCGAAGACACAGCACGTTCGCGTTTGAGTTCACTACGCCAGCGGCTGCCCGAGGTCTTCGAGTATGCGTTGCATCGCTATGGATCATTGTTAGATGAAGCACTGCAAAGTCGGATTCACCGTACCCAGTTGCCACCGCGCGCGTTACGTGAATTGGGTGAATTTCTCGGTTCAGGATGGGCTACTCCGCGCGATCTGATCGATATTCATTTGCAGGCTATCCGGCAGCGGAGCGCACAGAGTCCACCGAAAAAACTACAAGCCTATGTTGAAGAGGGCCGTTTACTTTTGCTAGAATTAATGGGACATTTAGCATCATTTTATCGATCACTTGCGATTGGTGAATTAGCTTCTCGTCCTCCAGAACAATAGCAGAGGCTCACAAGCTGGCTGCTAGGATGAAGGGACTGTGAGTAAAATTGTTTTGCATCTCTACATTGCCGGTCAGACACCACGCGCTGAACGAGCGATTAACACTCTGCGCCAGATGCTAGAACACGATCTGGCTGGCTATGAGTGTGAACTGACAATTATTGATGTGTTGGCCAATCCTCAACAGGCAGAAGACCAAAAAATCCTGGCAACACCGACGCTTATTAAGAGTTCGCCACCGCCATATCGACGGATTATTGGCGATCTATCGAGTGTTGCCGATCTCCTAAATGTACTGAATTTGCCGCCAAAGACAGGTTCATCAATGATAAACAAGGAGTAATCAGGTGTGCGCTGATCACATCGAACGTCTGCCGACCGGAATTACCGGTTTTGATCATATTGCCAACGGTGGTTTGCCGAAAGGGCGTACCACTCTTGTTTCGGGCACCGCTGGCAGCGCCAAGACGGTTTTTGCTGCCCAGTTTCTGGCTGCCGGTATCAAGCGGGGTGAGCCGGGTGTGTTTGTCACCTTTGAAGAGACACCCGAAGCATTGCGTCGCAATATGCTCGGCTTTGGCTGGGATATTGCCCGCTGGGAGGCAGAAGGGAAATGGGCGTTTGTCGATGTTTCGCCACAACCTGAAGAGGAGATCGTTGAACTGGGCACGTACGATCTGGGTGCATTGCTGGCGCGAATCGAGCATGCAGTACGCAGTATCGGCGCCGTTCGCCTCTCGCTCGACTCGCTAGGCGCGATCTTTACTCGTCTGAACGATACCCGAGTGGTACGCAACGAGTTGCTTCGGATTGTCAGTACCCTCCGTCGTCTCGGTGTAACGGCGGTGTTAACCGCCGAACGAACGCAAGAGTATGGTGAGATTGCGCGCTACGGGGTGGAAGAATTCGTCTCTGACGACGTGGTAATTCTGCGTAACTTGCTCGAAGATGAAAAACGGCGGCGCACCGTTGAGATTCTCAAGTTCCGTGGTACATCGCACCAGAAAGGGAGCTTTCCCTTCACCGTGATCCCCGGTGAAGGTATTCATGTGATCCCCCTGTCGGCAATTGAACTGAAGCAACGCTCCTCAAATGTCCGTACCACTTCCGGGAATGCCGAGCTAGACCGAATGTGTGGCGGTGGTTTCTTCCGCGACTCTATTGTACTGGTGAGTGGCGCAACCGGTACCGGCAAGACCCTCATGGCAACCACCTTTATGGCAGCCGGTGTCCGTCAGAAAGAACGCTCACTCTTGTTTGCGTTTGAGGAGAGCCGTGATCAACTCTTCCGTAATGCCATCGGCTGGGGAATCGATTTTGAGCAGATGGAACGCGATGGTCTCTTGCGGGTCGTTTGTAATTACCCCGAAGTGACCAGTCTCGAAGACCAGTTGATCTTTATGAAAGCGGAAATCGAGCGCTTTCGCCCACAACGAGTGGCCGTCGATAGTCTATCGGCGCTTGAACGTGTTTCGACAGTGAAGGGATTCCGTGAGTTTGTGATTGGGCTGACATCTTTTATCAAGCATCAAGAGATGGCAGGCCTCTATACCTCAACGACCCCTACGCTGCTCGGCGGTTCATCTATCACCGAGGCCCATATTTCGACAATTACCGACTCGATTATTCTATTGCGTTATGTTGAGCTATTCGGGGAGATGCGTCGCGGATTAACGGTCTTGAAAATGCGTGGCTCGAGCCACGACAAAGATATTCGCGAGTTTACAATTGATAGTCGTGGAATGCACATCGGACGACCATTCCGCAATATCTCTGGTATTCTGTCGGGCCAGTTTACGCATATCGCACCGAGCGAAATTGAACGGTTAAGCGCAATGTTCCGCGACGAGGAAGGGACGGAAACAGCAGAAACGAACTAAACCGCCGTTCTGTAAGGTACGAGGAGGCTTTTCGTGCAGCACAACGATAGTGAAGTCGATCAACCATCACGTGCTGATGATCGTGCGTGGTCGAATCTGGATCAGCGGATGCTCGAAACGATTGTTGCTAACAGCGCGAATGCCCTGCTTGTGCTCGATCAGAACGGGTATGTTCACTTCGCGAATCGGGCCGCCCAGCGATTGTTCGGTCGTCGGCCCGATCAGTTGGAGGGCAGCCCGTTTGGTTTTCCCCTGCAACCCGGTTTAACCGTTGATGCCGAGATTATCCGTCCCGATCAGTCAGTTGTGATTGTTGATCTGCGAGTCGAGCCAATAGAATGGCAGGGTTCATCGGCTCTCCTCGCAGTGCTGCACGATATTACCGAGCGTAAACAAACCGAACAGTTTCTTATCGAAACGCAACAGTTACTCCATTCAGCACTTGACGCATTGCCATCCGCCATTGCAATCCTGAATCGCTATGGGCAAGTTCTGGCAGCTAACATTGTCTGGCTGCAATTGGGACCTTTATTGGGTGTTGAAAGTGCTGACTGTGCAGTGGGGGCGTCATTTCTGGCTGCCTGCCACCTGGGTCAACCCCCGGCAGGGTTGCTTGCCGATACAATTGAACGGTTGTTGCAAGGGGCCGACGAACGTTTTGAAGGTGAATTTGCGGCCGTAGGAGATGGGCATCGGTGGCTAGCAGTGCGAGCAGTGCGGTTTGGGAACGATGAGCGGGTACGGGTGGTGATCACGCTGGAAGATGTTTCTACTCGTCATCAAGCCGAGCAAATTGCGGTGGCTCGTCGTCGTGTTCTAGAGATGATTGCCCGCCAGTACAATTTGAAGACGATTATGCGCGAGTTACTCGTGTTGATTGGGCAGCAGATCGCCGATCTGATATACAGTGCCTTTACACTCCACTCGCATGGTTTATTTGTCAGCTGCAGCGCTGTACTCGAAACAGCCGACCTGCAACAATTTGATGCATGGGCACACGAGGTTCTTTCATTGGCGCCGTGCCGGTATCAACGCATCACCGAGCTAGCTTCTGATACACCATATTGGTGGTCTTCGGTTGAGCCGCTTGTCCGCAAGTACACCATCAAACGAGGTTGGATTATCGGGATACGAACAAACCGCGATGCAGCCAATGGGTATCTATTGCTATGTCGGCGGGACGATACGCCGTTAAGTGGCGATGAACGAAATCTGCTTGAACAGATTGAACAATTGACGACTATCACGATTGAACAGCAGACGACACTGGAAAAACTGGCGTATCAGGCTCATCATGATACGCTCACCGGGTTGCCAAATCGCTTGTTGTTTGAAGATCGGTTGCAGCAGGCGATCGAACACGCTCGGCGTACAGATACGTTAGTGGCAGTGCTCTTCATCGATCTGGATCGTTTCAAACAGATCAATGATACGCTAGGCCATACGATAGGTGATCTCCTGTTAATTCAAGTGGCGCGCCGGTTTGAATTGTGCATTCGCGCAACCGACACCTTAGCCCGCCACGGTGGTGATGAGTTTTTACTGGTACTGCCTGATATTACTGCGCCACAGCAAGTAGCCGTCGTAGCGCAGCGTCTGCATGAATCGCTCATGCATCCTTTTTTCGTCAATGGGCACGAAATCTTTGTCAATGCCAGTATCGGCGCAAGTCTCTATCCTATTGATGGAAAGGATGTCGTTGCTTTGCAACGGGCCGCCGATATTGCGATGTATCGGGCGAAACAGACCCATAGTAGCTTTCAGTTTTTCGATGCAACGATTGCGGCCATCTCATCCGAGCGCTTACGGATCGAGACGCTCCTCCGGCGTGCCATTGAACGTAATGAATTGCTTCTCTTCTACCAGCCTCTGGTTGATCGAACCGGTACCCTGGTCGGTTTGGAAGCGTTGTTACGCTGGCAAAGTGCTGAGCTGGGAATGGTCTCGCCAGCGAAGTTTATCTCTGTCGCTGAAGAGACTGGACTGATCGTGCTTATCGGACAATGGGTATTGCACGAAATTGCCCGTCAGATCAAATACTGGTTGGAGGCAGGACTGCCCGTTGTACCGGTCGCCGCGAATATCTCGGCCATTCAATTTGCCCAAACCGATTTTGTTGAGCAGGTAGAGAATATTCTTAACAGGGTCAATCTGCCGTTGTCCTGGCTCGAACTGGAACTGACCGAGAGTATGCTCATGGGGCACATCGAGAATCTCCGTCAGCAGCTTAACCGACTCCGTCAGCTCGGCGTGACGCTAGCGGTTGATGATTTCGGTACCGGTTATTCGTCACTTGCCTACCTCCACCGGCTACCGATCAACGTGCTTAAGATTGACCGTTCATTTGTAGCTTGTCTTGATGATGCTGATGCTACTGTTGAACGAAGCCTGGTGGAAACCATTATCACATTAGGCCATCGTCTTGGGATGCAGGTGGTGGCTGAAGGGGTTGAGACTGCCGAGCAATACCGGATACTGGAAGCAGCCGGTTGTGATACGTTCCAGGGGTATTATATCGCCCGTCCACTATCGGTTGCAGATGTGGTAGACTGGCTGAAAAAAGGGCGCAGCGGTGCTGCGCCCTGCCAGTAACGTGTATGCTATCGGTTACGCTGCACCGCCGCTTTCAGCAAACGCCAGATCGCACGATGGCGCGGCATCACCTCAAAGACCTGCCCATTCTTCCCTTCACGGACAATGCGCAACGCCAGGGCTGCTGTCTCTTCGGCAGTCGTGCCAAAGATGCGGAGCACTCGTGGTAATTGTTTGATCGCTTCTCCGCCAGGACCAACTGTCTCAAAATGGTTGATCATATCGGTCGGTACCATACCAGGAGTGAGGACGTTGAAGCGTAAATAAGGGTGATCCTGGTAATCACGGGCAAAGGCTTCGGTGAGACGGACAATAGCGGCTTTAGAGGTGCTGTAGGCCGAGAGAAAACGCTGGGCACGCTTTGCCCCACCACCAGACAGATTGATGATCTGACCATTCCGCTGCCCGATCATGTAGGGTAATGCAGCACGACAACCGTAGTAGGTACCAAGTAGATTCACCCGGATCACCTGTTCCCAGGCCTCAGGTGGCACATCGAGGGCATAGCCAAACGGCCCAGAAATACCGGCATTATTGACCCACAGATCGATGCGACCCATCCGTTCGGCTGCCGCTGCCGCCAGAGCTTCGACTTCTGTACGATGGGAGACATCACAGCGGATACCGCTGACGTTTAATCCGGCAGCCTGCAAGGCCCGCTCAGCTTCGGCAAGGTTGCTGGTATTAACCGATGAGATAATGACCTGCGCACCGGCACGGGCTAGCGCTTCAGCAATAGCACGACCAATGCCACGGCTACCACCGGTAACGACAGCTTTCAGATGGCTTAAGTCGGTATGAGTACGAGCCATAACGTCCTCTCTCACATACAACAGGCGGTCGCAATTGGTTAACGGCGTTGGATGGTCAATCGGTCACCTTCCCGGATGGCACGGATCGGAACCCCGCGCAGCGCTGGCGGTAAGAGCAAATGGCGTCGATACGGCCCAAGTGACACGATGAGTTCGTCACCACTGACGCTGATACTGAGATCATCACGATTGACACCCGGTAAAAACAGACTCAGATACGGAGCGTTGGCCGAATTCACGGTGATAGGAGGTTGGAGTGGAGCTAGCGGTAGCATCAACTCACGCCCCAGCGTGACAAATGGTGCAATCGCCCCCGGTGTGGCCCTGAAAAAGAGAGGTACCTGGCGTAAGCCTGACCAGCGCGTAGCCACTGCCGCTACCACTGCGTTCTGCTCATGGCGTGCATCGGCCAGCGCAGAGTCTTCTTTACCGGTCGGTAACAACGGACCGACAATCAGCGCATCGAGATTCAGTCCGAAGAGGTGAAATGCCGGTACAGAGATGATTGCCTGCCGAAGACCGGCCTGATCGGGGCGAATGACCAGCCTTGCCCGAACCCATGTCGGATCGAGTACTGCATCGCGCAATTGCTCAAATTTCACTCGTGCATCCTGCATACGACCGATCTGCTCAAATGGCAGGAGATGAGCAGGTAGCGCAGCTCGTGCCAGCGAGTCGCTCGATTGACCAGGGCCACGGTCAAGCCCAAAGAGTTGACGCATCAGCCAACGGAATGTATCGGGGACGGCCAGCGCACGAAGCAACCCGTCGACCGAACCAGCATCAACACAGATCAGCGCATAACCGCGACGGGCATGTTGTGCCAGACGGTAGACGGCTAAAAACAGATCAATACCGGGAAGCAAAGGTAAATCTTCGCCACTGATCGGTGGTCCTGGCAAATTGAGCTGGGCTTGTAACTCGTTCCAGACACTGTTCAACTCACTCAAGATTTGAAATGTCCACAGATCAAGATGCCCGGTCAACGTCGTCGGCTGTGGTGCAAGCGGAACCCCAAGCAAGGTAACACAAGGGTGCGCCGGAGCGAGGCTAACCAGCAGCGTCGATTGCCCCTGATTTGACGCGGCCACAGCAGTAGCGGTCGCCGCGATAGCACTGGCTTCACCACTAAAAATAATGACGTGCGAATGTGCTGGCCACATAGGTTATTCCATCACACTTGCCGGAAATACCCTACGATCACCGGATTGCGAGTAGAGAAAGCGCTGTTTCTACAAACAAACTCACTTCAGAGACACAAACCAAGGTCTTTGCCCTTGTGGCGTATTGCATATGATACTCCACCACTCCTGTCACGTGGTCACATTATACCCCTGTTGTGGAAGATGCTCGTTATCAGTTGCATAACCAGCGCAGATGTCGAAACCTACCGCATCTAGGTGCAGATCGCTGGTAGCAGCAATCGGCTATAATGATCGGTATCAAACGCCATCGTGCGTTTTATTGGGATCGTTCTACTCCGGGAGGCGATATGTCAGAGTCATTGATGCAACAACCACTCGGTGCCATCCTCGACGCTTTGGCCTCACGTGCGCCAACGCCGGGTGGTGGTAGTGTGGCAGCTCTTACCGGCGCCATGGCTGCTGGATTGGTCAGCATGGTTTGCGAACTGACCATCGGCAAACCACAGTTTGCCGAAATGGAAGATGAATTACGCACGATTCATGCCCAGGCTGAGCAATTGCGCAACGAGCTACAGCGCCTTGCCGATGAAGATATTGCTGTATTTAACCGGCTAGCTGCTGCCTATAAACTGCCACGTACCACTGAAGCCGATGCCGCAACCCGCAAGGCTGCCATCCAGCAGATTACCCGCCTCGCAGCGGAAGTCCCACTCCGCACTGCACAGGCTGCTGCTGCGTTGTTACCACTTTGTACAACACTGGCAAACAATTGTTCTCGCATGGTTGTCAGTGATGTAGGAGTCGCTGCCCTCCTGGTGCGGGCTACAGTGCAGAGCGCGGCACTGAACGTTGAAATCAATCTCGCTACACTGGAGGATCAACTCTTTGTCCGCGAAACTCGTGCGCAATTGCAGGATCTACTCATCGGGCTTGGTGATGAGGTTGATGGCATCGTCACCATTGTTCGGGGAAGGATGGTCGGATGAGCGCCCGTATTCTTGATGGTCGTGCAGTCGCACAAGCGCTCCGCACCGAACTAGCTCAGCAGATCGCTGAGTTGCGTGACCGGATTGATCGTCCACCTACAATTGCGGTCATTCAGGTCGGTGATGATGCGGCAGCTACGCGCTATGTGCGCAGTATTGATCGGTTATGTCAATCGCTTGGTGCTGCCTGTCGCGCAATCGCGTTACCAACCGTAACAACCCAAACTGACCTTGAAGCAACGGTAGCCGACCTGAGTGCTGATGATCGCATCGATGGTATCTTACTGCAACTACCGCTCCCCCAAGGGTTATCGCTCGATGGGGTGTTAAGCCGACTTGCCCCTGAAAAAGACCTCGACGGTATTCATCCGATCAACGCCGGTCTCCTTGCGCAGGGACGTGCCGCGTTGATACCGAATACTCCCGCCGGTGGCATGGAGTTACTCCGGCGTTTTGAGATCGAGGTGCGTGGGAAACGGGCAGCCGTCGTGGGACGCTCGGCAATTGTCGGGCGGCCAATGGCCTTGCTCTTGTTGCAAGCCGATGCGACGGTGACCATTTGTCATTCACGTACACCCGATCTTGGCGCAGTCTTACGTGAGTGTGACATCATTGCTGCTGCGGCCGGACGGCCCGGTTTAATCACTGCCGACATGATCAAGCCTGGTGCTACCGTCATCGACTTTGGTACGAATGTCCTCGCCGATGGCAGCATGGTTGGCGATGTTGATTTTGCCGCTGCGGTTGAGGTTGCTGGCGCAATTACGCCAGTTCCCGGCGGTACCGGTCCGGTTACGAATGTCATGCTAATGCGGAATTTGATCACGGCAACGCGAACCCGTCTAGGCATTTGAACAGGTACATTCCTGCAAGACAAGCGGATTGTCCACGCTCTGAACCGGCGCTCGACCTGGCGTAACCAGCAATATGGTGTAGCAAGCGAAGGAAACTACCAGTATGAAAATTCTGGTGCTTGGGAATGACGGACGCGCCCATGCGTTAGTTTGGAAACTCTTCGCCAATCCAACCGCTGACGTTCTGGTAGCACCGGGTAACGGTGGCGCCTGTCAGATCGCACCGCAGGTTGACCTGGATCCGCTCCAACCGGCTCAGATTGCACAGTGGGCTTTTTACGAACAGATCGATCTCATCGTGCCTGCTGCAAGCGAACCGCTCTGGGCCGGACTGGTTGATGAGGTTATTAGTATGCACATCGGGGTGTGCGGTGCATCAAAACGTAGCAGCCAGCTTGAGTGGAGTCGTTGTTTCACGAAAGACCTTCTGTTACGCTATCAGTTACCGACCCCCCACGGACGTTGTTTCACCAGTCTACCGATGGCCGAGAAATACCTGGCCGCGCAGCCATTGCCGGTTGTGCTGCGCGGTGATCATCCCGCCTCCGGCGAAGGGGTCTACCACGACCGTTATACAGCACTCAAAGCATTGCAGGCGCTGTTCACTTCGCAACCGGTGGAAGACAGTAGCCCTGGCGTCGTCATCGAAGAATTTGTTGAGGGGCCGCTGGTAAGCTTTTCAGCCATCACCGACGGCAGTCATCTGGTATCGCTACTTCCAGCCCGCATCTATGAAGGTCTGGGACCACAGCCGGACAGTCCACCGGCGCCGGGGATGGGCGCCATTACCGGTAACTCGACATACGCACAGCGCCTGACAGCCTACCTCGAGCGGCACGTGATGCAACCATTAGTTGCGGCCATCGCCCGCGAGCAGTTGCCTTACTGGGGCATCATCGGTGTTGATTGCATCATCGGCACCCAAGGCCCGCGGATTATCGGTTTGCGTTGCAGTCTCCGCGATATGGAAGCACAGGCTGTTTTACCACGAATGATCGATGATCTGGTACCCTACTTTGAAGCGGCGATTGCCCGTAATCTGCACCGATTACCACCGATTCGCTGGCGCGATGAAGCTAGTGTAGCCTTAGCCCTGGTAACCCAGGGCTATCCTCATCATTATCCGCTCAATGCGACGGTAGAAGGCCTAACCGATGTAGACGAAGGTATCCTCGTTTTCCATGATCAAACCGATTCACCATTGATCTTGCGCTACGATCCAGCCCGTCGTGAACGCTTATTAGGCGGCGGGAGCGGAGGCATGTACCTGACCGGCGGTCACGTTGTGACGGTTGTAGCATTGGGGGCAACATTAGCCGGTGCACGCGGCCGTGCACTGATTAACGCTGAACGTATTCGCTTTCCGGGTCGTACCTATCGCGAGGATGTCGGCGCCAGTGAACGGTAATTGACAGTCGAGAGAGGTACCCTCCTGTAACTAACGGAGGCTGACAGTTGAACATCTTCATAGCTACCACAGACGAGGAAATTGCTGCCTGCTATCCGGTCATGCGTGAGTTGCGACCGCATCTCACTGCAACAGCATTTGTACCACGCATTCGCCAGTTGAAAGCAATCGTCTCACCACAGAGACCACAGAGATCACAGAGACTACAGATACATAAATCTTGCACGCTCTGCGCGCCCTATGCGCTCCATGATGAGTTTTTGCAGTAGACTCAAGGAATGCAATTGAGTAGTTTTCATTTTGTGTGTGATGTTCAACCCTGACCATAACATCTTGTTGCTGTCGAAGATGTCGGTGGGGGCGGTTCGCAAACCACCCCTCAAAGGGCAACGTTGAATGCTTCTGGCAGCGCACGGCAGTATTGTCTTCCACCTGTCAGGGCGCAGCGGCGCTACGCCTATCCATCAGGGTACCATCGTGGCGAGAAGGAATTGTCCCGCCTCACCAGGCAACACCATCGGCACCAGGCTGATCGTCCACCGAAATCATGATCGTCGCCGCCCCGTTGGGGCGGGTGCTCAACCCGATCACTGCCACATCTTACATCGCAACAATGGCCGGTCATCACAAAAAACGGCAGCCATCTACACGGCACGCAACGCCTGTCGCAGATCGGCGATCAGATCATCGGGATGTTCCACTCCTACTGAAAGCCGGATCATTGCCGGCCCAATCCCAAACTCAAGCCGTTCTTCAGGATCGACATCGGCGTGAGTCATTGTTGCCGGATGCTCGGCTAACGACTCGGTACCACCCAGACTCACGGCCAGATGGATCAATTGTAGATGATTGAGAAAGCGGAACGCCTCAGCTTCACCGCCGTGGAGATCGAACGAGATCATCGCCCCCGGCCCTAAACACTGCCGTCGATAGATATGGTATTGCGGATTATCACCCTCCAGATGCCCAAGATAGTAGACGCGGGCAACTTTGGGGTGTGTTGCTAGGAAATCAGCAACCCGTCGGGCGCCAGCCTGCTGCGTTTCCATCCGTATTTTGAGAGTCTCTAAGGAACGCAAGAGCAGCCAACCGGTATGTGCGCCGGCCATTGTCCCCATAATCGTGCGCATACCCTTAACCTGAGCTACCAACTCGCGGCTTCCCAGACAGACACCAGCGATCACATCACTATGCCCACCAATGTACTTCGTCGCCGAATAGAGTACCAGATCGGCGCCGTGAGCCAGCGGATGTTGCCAGAGTGGCCCCAGAAAGGTGTTATCAACGGCCACCAGCACTCGACGCGGCATTCGCTTTGCCAGTGCGGCAAAACCGGCAATATCTACCAAGGCATTTGTCGGGTTAGCTGGCGTCTCTACATAGATCATTCCAACCGCATCAAACAAACCGGCGCGCCGTAGTTGTACCTCAACCTGTTCAGGTGAAACTCCTGAAACAAACCCGTAACGGCGAATACCGAAGGCCGGTAAAATGTGTTTCAGCAGATAATCGGTCCCTCCATAAACCGGTTCGCTATGCACAATCACATCACCCGGGCGTAAGAAGGTGAGAAGGGTTGTCGTGATAGCAGCCATCCCACTGGCGAAGACTGCCGCCGCCTCTGCTTGATCCCAAAGTGTCAATCTATCCTCCAGAATCTCAAGATCGGGATTATTGAGCCGACTGTAGATCAGGCCAATCTCTTCCCCTTCACGCGGACGACGCAGACCATACGCCAGTTCAAAGAAAGCCTTCCCGTCTTCCGCAGTTTGAAACACAAAGGTCGAGGTTTGAAAGATCGGGCACTTGATCGCACCTTCCGAAAGCGCCGGCACATAGCCGTAGCTCATCATCAAACTTTCGGGATGCAGCCGATGATCGTCAATCATCGTTTGTTTGCTCTGCTTCGTCATACTTCGCCTCCTTGCGTGTTGAGCAGCGTCGCTCACTCAGGTAAAGAGCAGAGAGACACTATGAATAATGAGACCGACTAACCCACCCACAATGGTACCATTAATACGGATAAATTGCAGATCGCGACCGAACTGCAACTCGATTTTGCGCGTCGTCATCTGCGTATCCCAACTATTGACAACCTGCGTCACAAACTCGCCAATGACGTGTCGGTAGCGACCGACCAACGCTACAACCGCTTCCGTCATCCAGTTTTCTATCTTTTCGTACCACTCGTCGTTATCTTCGATCAAGTCGGCAAAACGCTCAACTGCAACGACGATTGAACGGCGCAGTGATGACGATGAAGTAACACTTTGTTCCAAGAGGGTGAGCTTCAGATCGCGCCAGCTCATTCGCACCAATTCCTGTGCCACCGGATGGTTTATCAATTCGTGTTTCAATCCGTCGATCTGCTGCTGCATCTGCGGATCAAACTGTAAATCGACGATCCAACGGTCAATGAGACCAGCAAACTGATGGTAAACTGGATGGTCAGGATTACCGCGTAACTCGTCTAATAACCGCTGAACTCCTTCCAATAACCGCTCGTAGATTCGCCGATCGACAATCCGTGGTACCCATGGTGGCAATTCGCGGGCGATTCGTCGTCGAATTTCGTTCTCGTTTGTGGCGATGACCTCGGCCAGCAGATTGATCAACTGCACCAGAGCATCACGCTGCCGATCACCGGCCAGCAATATCTCAAGGAACCGTCCTACCAGCGGTGCTGCCCGTATTGTCTCCAAACGCTGATTGAGACCGCGGCTCAACGCCCGACTCACCTCATCGTCATCGATCACGTTCAAGATGCCGCGAATGATCTCCGTCACCGCATCGGCGATCTGATTCGCCCGTTCAGGGCTGCGGAGCCACTTTGCTAGGCGCTTGACCAGATTCTGGCTCCGTATCCGCGTGGTGATCTGATCAGGATCGAGAAAATTATGTGCAATGAAATGACCAAAACCGACGGCAATCTGCGGTTTTCGCTTTGGAATAATTGCAGTATGAGGGATCGGTATACCGAGCGGATGACGGAAGAGGGCCGTAACTGCAAACCAATCAGCAAACGCACCTACCATTGCAGCCTCGGCAAAGGCCCGCACAAACGGCACCCACGGCGCGACATCGCGAAAGATACTCGTTAAGACAAAGAGCACGCCTGCTGCAACCAGCAAACCGGTCGCAAGGCGTTGCATGCGCCGTAAATCGATGATACGTTGTTGATCGTCGCTCACGTTGATTGTACTCCTCTCATACCATTTCTGTTAGGCAGAATCGTGGATCGTAGAGGGGTTTTCAGCATTCTCGGCACCAGGTCACCTCCGATGTCCGAATGATACAACAGCAGCGTAACCCCGACGAACATCCCATATCCGCTACCGATGACTCCCACCTTGCGCGATCACCTAGGTGCGCGGGCCTCCGGCCCGCGTGTACACTCCCTCGGTGCGCGAGCCTCTGGCCCGCGTATGCACTCCCTCGGTGCGCGAGCCTCCCGCCCGCGTATGCACTCCCTCGGTGCGCGGGCCTCCGGCCCGCGTGTACACTCCCTCGGTGCGCGAGCCTCTGGCCCGCGTATGCACTCCCT
>JAGHYT010000014.1:0-49339 GCA_017743535.1 Chloroflexus sp. | reverse complement strand
AAGGTACAGCGCAACGTGATTGGTTATCTACCGCGTTGATCAATATCACCTATCTCGGCAAACGGGGTGGTTTTGTGCAACTGCTACAGGCACCCGAGTATAAGGAAGTCTTACCGCCAGACTTTATTTCGCTCACTCAACCTGGTATGAATTTCCCGCTTGACGGGACTCTCCAGGTCTTAGATGACTGTGATGATAAAGTAAGTTTTGAGAAGGTGAATGTTTATGATCAGACAAAAAAGCTGTCGAAAGATGACCGTCAGCCGCGACATGTAGTATTACCCTACCGATTAAGACGTTCGTCTAAATCGTTCTCGTGGTACGAACGGATCTAACAGCACCTTGTGGATAATAAACGTAGGGGCACGTCACCTCGTGCCCCTCCTCCCCGTCATCCTCCGCTGTCATCCCCCCAACCCATCCAATACTGCTGCCAGCTCGGCAGGGCGTGGTGGGGTAAAGACGACCGATAGCGGTGCTGCCCAGTTCCAGCGAATAATCCCGTTGGCATCGATGACGAAAACACCGGGTAAGGGCACTCCCATTGCCGATCCCATCCCGTAGCGGTAGAATACTTCCCATTCGGGGTCGCTCAGAATTGGATATGGCGCACGTAGAACCTCGGCCACGTAGCTGGTCATTTCGAGATCAGTACTGCTAACGACCAACAGATGGGCATTGCGCTGGACGAACAGCTCATAATGCTCCCGCAACGCATCCAGTTGCGGCGCGCAGTGCGGTCAGAAGAAGCGGTCACTCACAATCCGGGTAAGGTTGAGTACAACCGGTCGACCACGCAGCGCGCTGAGGGTGATCGTGCGGCCATATTCCACCCGATCCTCTGGCGGCCCACTAATGAACTGAGCATACGGTAGGGTAAAATCAGGCGCCTCACTGCCAACTGGTGGTACGTTGGCCGGGCCGCGCGGTCTGATGAACTCTTGACGCCATTTGTCGGTCATTGGAATGAAAGGTCTCGCCATAATACCTCCGCAGGAAATAAGCACTTCTTTATGTAGTATACCCCGATTTGCAGGAGATAGAAGATAGGAGATAGCGAATAGCCAGGGTGAAAATCCCTCTTTCGCTCTCTGGCAGGAGTGGAATGAGGCCAGATGGTTGGTGGGGGTGCTAACTCCCCTTCCTCAAAACCATAATTGAGTCTACTGCAAAAACAAGCACATAGGGCGCGCAGAGTGGGCAAGATTTATGAGTAAAAGGGTAAATTTTTCAACCTTTTAAGGTATATATGAAAAATTTTACGCTCTATTTCGGACAGAAGATAAATCTATCTTTAGTCTCCGTGGTCTCCGTGGTCTCTGTGGTCTCTGTGGTCTCTGTGGTCTCTGTGGTCTCTGTGGTCTCTGTGGTGAAACGATTGTCTTTTTGCAGTGAAGTCATAATTCCTTCCAAAAATCCCACTTGCAATTTCAGAAAAGTGTGTTATAGTAAGCAGGTAAGTCAACGTCGTGTGCTGCAAGACCGGTATCAGAGAACTCTCGTGAATTTGGTCGATCGGCAATGCTTCATCGCTCGAAGCAAGTACGTTGTCGATCGCCGGAGCGACCAATCGATCCAACAAGATCGATGGCGGCAGTACGAGAGGTCTGTGATAGCCGGTTTTTGATATGCCATGACGGTATGTCAAACCAAGTTTCTGTGGAGTATGTGCAATGTTGGTAAAACTGTTCGTCGGGAATTTGCCGTGGAATGTGGGCGATGCTGAGCTGGGTTCGATCTTCGAGCCGCATGGTGAAGTACAGAGTGCACGGGTCATCAATGACCGTGACACCGGTCGCTCGCGTGGCTTTGGCTTCGTTGAGATTGAAACCAATAACGTCGCCGCTGTCATCCGGGCAACCGACGGTCTTGAGGTAGGTGGACGAAATCTGAGGGTAAACGAGGCGGAAGATAAGCCACGTAACGCGCCTCGTGGTGGTTTTGGGCGTCGCTATTAGTTTGTAGCGAGATACAAACCGAGCGCTGGGGGCAGGTTTCACACCTGCCCCCTGTTTGTACTGCTCATACCAATCCGGTCTGTGATAACCGAGTATGATTCTTCCGAGTGAATGCATCGGCGAGCGGAACACGGTGAACAGATCGGGGAGGTACTACGCGAGGTACGCACGATGATACTCGGTGCTGCTTGACAGCACTGGGATGAGCACTATCCGAAGCCCTTGTTGTTACGCTACGGTGGATTCCTCTCTTCCTGTAAGGGCACGGCGTAACCGGACCCCACCGAGACGATCAACCTCCCGTATAGCTTATCGGTCGCATTCCATACCAATCGTCCCGGAAAGGCGGTACGGACATCATCATTCAGACAGGCTCTAAATCGACTGCTTCAGCCGCTCAACCAGCTCGATGTAGCGGCTCATTGCCTCGGTTGCCGTTACACCTTTCAGTTTAGCCCAGGCATCGTACTTTAATCGTCCGGTCATATCGAGCACACCTGGCCGATTCCCCTGGACATCACCAACTGTCGCCTGTTTGTAGAGTGCGTACAGTTGTAAAAGGGTTTCATTGTCGGGGCGACGCGGTAACTGCTGCACCTCTTGCGCCGCACGCTCAAAAGCAGCCTGTAGATCACTCATTGCTGGTTCTCCTTCTTTCACACGGATCGTGCGTATATCGTACCACAATTCACGAGACGTATAACGCGATGTGTCAGCCACGTCATTCATCCCGTAGAGCAACTGCCGGACTGGTCTGGCTCATGCGCAGAGCTGGCCATACTCCTGCTAACACCGCAGCAATCAGTGCTACCATAAATGCCTGTCCAAAAAGTGCCGGATCAACAGCTAATTCCAGTGTCCAACCAAACGAGCGCTTATTGATCACATACGTCAGGATCAGGGCCAGCACCAATCCTAACGGTGCTGCCAGCAGACCGGCAGCCAGTCCCATAAGTCCAGTCTGACCGAGCACGACTCCCCAAAGTTGGGCAGGGGTCAAGCCAACAGCGCGCAATACCCCCAATTCACGGGTGCGTTCGAGCTGTAATGCCATCAGCGCACTCAAGATACCAATAAATGCGACAATGGTGGCCAGCAGTTGCAGCACAGAGGTGATAGCAAAGGTGCGATCAAAAACGATCAGTGTCCCTTCACGCAGAGCACGACTGGCATTGACCAGCACCGTCCCATACGCAGCACTTATCGTCCGTACCCGATCAATCACCGCTTCGACATCGTACCCGTCGCGCACGTAAATAGCCAGTGAAGAGATCGCCTGATCATCCCATAATGAGCGGTAGGCAGTATCGTTCATCCGTATCACTCCCCGATCAGAGGTGTAGTCGTAGTAGACACCGGCAATGGGGAGATCACGCAGTCCCCGATCGGTACGTACCGTAAGCGTATCACCGACACCTAGACCGCTGCGGAATGCTAACGGTTCTGAAATGAGCACAGCGCCACGCTCCCAAGCCTCCCATGTGGCAGCATCACCGCCCTGCTGGAAACGTAACGCTCGTCGACCACGTTCGGTCGCGCCACCAATGGCAACCAGTGTTGTCGGACCGGTTGGCAGGTCGATCTGCACACTGCGAAAGGTGGTAATCGACTCAATTTCGGGAATGGTCGCCAGCGCAGCCGCTAATGCCGGGTCAAGCACGGTATCGATTCGATTAGCGACGTTGCTCGGTGGTGAAACGTAGATGTCGGCAATTAAACTCTGCTCCAGCCAGTTGATGACAGTTTGGCGGAAGCTCCCGATCATAATCCCCACCCCAATAGTGACCGAAACTGCGACCATCAAGGCAGCGACTGCCACCGCTGTACGTGACAGGCTACTCACGACATCGCGGATTGCCATTCGCCCTAACATACCTGATATTCGCCCAAGCGTTGGTTGCAGGATGGCCATGAGCGCAACCAGGGCTGGTGGTGTGATAAGCGCAGCACCGATAACAATTGCAAACAGACCACCAAATGCAGCGTAAAGCCCTGTCGTGTTGGCCGGCATAGGGATCACTAGCACCCCACCACCGAGAACCAAGAGTGCAATACCGGCGCCAGCCAGACGCGGAATAGCCCGCCGAATGCGATCTTCGATGCTCGAACGACGGAGCACGGTGCGCGGTGGAGTGTACATGGCCTCAAGTGCTGGCATAAGCGCCGCCAGAATCGTGGCGATAACACCAAGTCCGGCCCCTTTTAAGAGCACAAATGGATCGATCTGAACATCGCGCACAGTAACGACAAAATACAGATCGTTTATTGTCTGAGTGACTAATCCGACCAGTCCTCTTCCCAATACCACCCCCAGCCCCAACCCACCGGCCACGCCTAGCAAACTGATGATAAACGCCTCGGTCAGTACCAGACCGGCCAATTGGGCGCGACTCACTCCTACACAGCGGAGCGTTCCCCACAAAGTACGGCGTTGGACAACACTAAAGGTCATGGTGTTGTAGATTAGAAACATGCCAACAATCAACGCCAGCAGACTCAAGGCGGTCAGATTTAGCTCAAAGGCATCGGTCATTTGCTGTAATGCCCCAGCGCGAGCAGTAACAGGCTGAATAGTGACACTAGGTGGCAGGCTGGCTGCCAGAACATCGAGATCAAACGTCTCTGGTACAATCAGATCAATTCGACTCAGCCGACCAGTGTGGGAAAGCAATTCCTGAGCGCTTGAAATATCCACCACAATTAGACTCGCCAGTGCCTGACGACTCACCTCATCGGCAGGATCGAGAATACCAACAATCTCTAACATCGCTTGCCGGGCGCCGATCTGGATCGGCACGCTGTCACCGAGATGTAGCTTGGCCGGTTCGGTGATAGTGCGAGCAAGCAGCGCAGCTCCTGGTTTGATCAGCAGCGTTGCCAGATCGACCGATCCGTTGCCGGCCAGGTATGGCCGGAACGGGGCCTCGGCAAAGGGATCGATCCCGAAAAGCTGGTACACACCAGGCCCAAGAGTTGGTGCATTGACGTAGCCCTCGACGATTGGTGCAGCATCTAGCGCAGGGAATTGGCGCCGGATCATTGGGTAAATTGTTTCGGGCAGACCGGTCGGACCACCGACGATCTGATGCGTTGCCTGACCGGCAACGGTATCACCGGCCAGTTGAAATGCACGACGGGCACTGGCGTTGGCCAGATCAATTGCCACGACGACGGCCACACCTAATGCCACACCGAGCACGCAGAGCAACATCTGCCACGGATGGCGAATAATCCAGCGAAACGAACTACGCACAAGCATACAGTTTGCGTTCTAGCGCGGTACTTCAACGCGATTGAGGATACGACCAATTGCTATGTCGGCGTTTAGACCTTCGATTTCGGCTTCCGGGCGTAAAATGATACGATGCCGCAAAACCGGCCGAGCCAATAGCTTGACATCGTCGGGGGTAACATAATTGCGATTATAGATAGCGGCCAATGTCTTAGCGGCGAGCAAAAGTGCGATTCCGGCTCGCAGCGAGGCCCCAACTAGCAATTCAGGGCTATTGCGGGTCGCCTGGACAATCGAGACAATGTAATTCAGGATGCCCTGCTCAACCTGTACCTGGGCAATTTCCGCCCGGCATGCTGTGAGGGCCTCGGGCGTCACAATAGCGCGAAGACCACTAGCCGTTAATTGGTGCGCGTCGAAACCGAGATGGTAGCGGCGTAGAACTTCCGTTTCTACTTCACGTGATGCGTAATCGATCACCACTTTGAAGAGAAAACGGTCAAGTTGAGCTTCGGGCAATGGGTAGGTACCCTCATACTCAATCGGATTTTGGGTCGCGATGACGAAAAATGGTTCTGGCAGCGGCAAGCGCTGGCCTTCGATAGTAACCTGACGTTCCTCCATCGCCTCAAGCAAAGCGCTCTGCGTTTTCGCCGGTGCACGGTTAATCTCGTCACCTAGCAATATCTGCGTGAAGATTGGTCCTTTACGCAAACGAAACTGACCATTACTCAGATCGTACACTTGTGTGCCGACCACGTCGGATGGCATAAGATCGGGTGTAAACTGAATCCGACGAAAGTCGGCCTGGATCATCTGCGCCAGTGTTTTGGCCATCAATGTTTTGGCAGTGCCCGGCGGGCCTTCGATTAACACATGCCCTCCACAGAGGAGAGCAGTGATCAACAGAGTTAACGGCTCTTCCTGACCGACGAGTGTTTTACGGGCTTCGCTTAACAGGTTTGATACCAGTTGTGCAGTTTGCATACAAGTTTCTCCACAATGCCGCTACAGGTATGGTACCACGACTTGAAATGTTCCGGCAGGTGAGGAATAACAATAGCAGGTTTTTCAGTAGAAGAGAGGAAGCAGAATAGCGAGTGATAGGGGCAGGTTTTAAACCAACCCCAGACGGAATGCTTCTGAGACAGGCGCGGGCTGCTAGCCTGCGATTCCAGCCGTGGTTGGCTTTAGGCTTGAAATGCACACTATCCAATGAGAAAAGTCAGGCAGATCAGCAACAATGCGGTGAGTACTACGGTCAAACTCATAAATGCAATACGCTCCCAGTGTAAAAAACGCCAGTCGGGAGGGATTAAATTCTCGAAACCGTAAATTGCCAACCGATACTCTACTTCTGGATTTCCAAGATCGAGTTTTACTTCCGTTAGCGGAATAAAATTGATCTGCAACTCAGCCATTACAATCTGACTATCCTTATCCAGTTGCTTCTGCTGAAGTTCGATCATCTCTTTTACTTCGCTAATTTGAAGCCATTCGGGAGGAATGCGCTGAACTCGGTTCCGGTACACCAGTTCAGCTTTGCAGGTACGATGCAACCATGCCTCATCGACATCTGGCAGATCGTTGTGGACACTATCCTTCACCACCCGCCGCGACCACTCCATAATCTTGCGCTGCACCAGGCGCCCGAAGCTCTCGCAGCGTTTACAGGGCAACGAACCACGACCGTTGCACGCCGGACAGGGAACGACCCGTTGTCGAATAACCGATGGTGAACCTGCTGAAGCATTACCCGTCTCACTATCTGTCTGCTGAGCAGCAGGTTGTTCAGCAACGGTAATACGACGGGCACCTTTGCACGTTGTACAAATAATTACCCCTTGCCCCTTGCAAGATGGACAGGTAACGATCTGTTCAGAACCGGGCACGATCACACGACCACCGGGATGTTCTTGAAACTCTTTCGGTGGTGGTAATTCAATCTGCCAAAGTGCGAGTTCGCGCTGAGGAGGGATTTGTTTCTGCTGGGAATCGGGTTCCTCTTCGAGACCAGCTTCACGGCGTTGTTCGATAAGCAAGCGCAGCGAAAAGAAGAAGACATTCTGATGCTTCGTATCGTGAATCTGGGCCAGCCGCCCAAGCAGCGGTCGATAAAAGCGCTTTGTTTCCGACCACTGGTTGAGCAACTGTCGAATGGATGCATCATCAAGCTTGCGTGCTCGCTCCAATGCCCGTTCCAACGGCTCACGAAACAACGAACTACTCAGCGCCTGCTCTACTTCATTCGGCTCAATCAGGGCGATCTGTCGTCGATTGATAGATGTCGTTGCTGTCTTCTCCGTTTCATCGGTTGCAACCTGCGTCTGGGTGAGATGTCGTCTTAATGCGATTTCGAGATCAAACGCAGCCGCACCAGCACTGGTGTAGCGATGTTCGCGATCAAACGCTAATAACACACGAATAATGCGATCAACCTCACTCGGAAGTTTCGCACCAGCTTCAGCCAGGGTACGGATGCGCGCAAAAGACTCGCGTGAAACCGGCGGGGTTGGCGTCTCATACCATGGTTCTTCACCGGTCAGCATAAAGAAGAGCACTACCCCCAGACTGAAAATATCAGATAAGTGGGTCGCGTTACTGGCCGAGATCAGAGACTCTGGTGCGATGAAACCGGGGGTTCCCATCACCATGTTGGTTGAGGTCAACGAATGATCCGGATCGCGTGCAATCCCAAAATCGATCAGATACGCCTTATACTCCTGCTCGTCGATCAGGATGTTACCTGGTGACAAATCTCGGTGAATAAAGTCATGACTATGTGCATAATCGAGCGCATCGGCAATCTGGCGAAAATAGGTCAGTACTTGGTCGGGAGGCAGACGTTGGTCACGCCCCTTAATTCTATCGCGCAACGAAACACCAGGGATGTATTCAAACACAACATAGTGAAACGGGTTTTGGAAACCGTAATCGAGCAAGCGCGAAATATGGGGATGGCGGAGACGTGCAGCAATCCGCGCTTCTTGTTCAAAGCGTCTGATGCGTGCCGCCTCCTGGCTCAAGAGCACCTTCAGCGCGACCTTGTGCTCTTTGATTTGCCGGTGATGGGCACGAAAAACCCGGCTTGACTCGCCACGCCCAATCTGCTGCTCAACTTCGTAATGGCCAAATACCCTTGGCAGACTGGGGGTAGAAGGAGTATTAGTCGTCATAGCCATTTGGATGAGTACGATGCCACTCCCACGCCGATGCGATAATTGACTCAAGATCGGTAAATCGCGGTTGCCAGCCCAACTCGGCGCGAATCGTCTCGGAAGAGGCTACCAACACAGCCGGATCACCTGGTCGGCGCGGCCCAACTACCGCCGGGATCGGATGACCGGTCACCTTGCGTGCCGTTTCAATGACTTCACGCACAGTAAAGCCCTGGCCGTTCCCCAAATTGTAGCGACGCTCACCCAACCGGTCGAGCGCTTCCATGGCCAGAATGTGAGCACTCGCCAGATCAAGAACGTGGATGTAATCACGCACACACGTTCCATCACGGGTCGGATAGTCATCACCAAATATGGTGACATAGGGCCGCTGACCAAGTGCTACCTGAAGCACAATAGGGATCAGATGCGTTTCAGGATCGTGGTCTTCACCACGATTTGGGGTATCACCGCAGGCATTGAAATAGCGCAAGCATGCATAACGCATCCCATAGATACGGGCCATCCAGTGCAACATCCGCTCGATAAAGAACTTCGACTCACCGTATGGCGAACCGGGCACAATTCGTTCGTTCTCAGCAATCGGAATCCGTTCGGGTTGATCAAACAGATTTGCTGTGGAAGAGAGAATAAACCGGCGCACACCGGCGGCGATTGCAGCCTCAAGCAGATTGGCTGCGTTGGCAACATTATCGCGCAAGTACAGAAAGGGTTTCTCCATACTCTCGCCAACCAGTGTATACGAGGCGAAGTGCATAATCCCATCGATACCGGGATATGCGGCAAAGATGTTGCTCAGTGTCCTTCGGTCGGCCAGATCGGCTTCAATAAAGACTGCCTCTGCCGGAACAGCGGCCCGATGACCCTGATACAAATTATCGATGACGATCACTTCATGGCCAGCGCGTACAAGTTCGGCACTGGTAATACTACCAATGTAACCAGCACCGCCAGTAACCAAAATCTTCATGAAAATCCCCTCTCTCAAATACTGACCGCAGAATCGCTTGCTGATGATTCTGGAACCTCGGTTGGATGCTGTTCAACAGGTGTGGTAGTTCGTGCGATGTAGAGTGCCTGGATGGCTCGTTGTGCCAGACAGACAAAGGTGCGGTGAAGCGGAGCGCCACCATTGATCGGAAAAATCGTCACGTTTCGGAGTGGGATAAAGTCATCGGCCAACTCCGTCAACATCTCTTCCAGGCTCACATCGGGCCGTTTGTACATCTCGGCCCGCACGGCGAATTCGGCGGTAAAAAACATGACCGTCTGGGTTGTCCGCTGCGTTGCAATTGGATGATAATCGGCTGGCGGTTCAGGTTCGGCCAACACCGACACTAGCAGCGCATCACCCCAGGCAATCAATGCTTGTGGTACACGCTGAGCTTGCTGTGGTCGCCAGAGGGGGGCAATACTGACATCGTGCAGGGTAATGAAACGGCTCAAGCGGTTGTTCAGCGCATCGCTCACTCTTCGGTAGAGCGGGAGTGTGTAGCTACCGGTACAGAGAAGCGCTGGGGTAAAAACCTCAATGGTAAACGTAAATCCCTGGTTCATACCATCTCCTGTACCGTTGCCAGGGTTTGCCAGAACTCCGGATAACTTACTGCCGCAGCCGTTGGTTCGAGAACTGTTGTTTCACCACGAGCCACCATAGCGGCGATTGCCCAGGCCATTGCCAGCCGATGGTCATGGTAACTATTGAGGGTTGTACCCTGGAGCTGACCGGGCCGCCCGCTGATAACCATTCCATCGGTGGTTGGTTCGACTAGCGCCCCCATCGCACTCAAGCCGGCAGCAACCGTCGCAATGCGATCAGTCTCTTTGGCCCGCAGTTCTTGCGCGTCTTTGATCACCGTTTCACCGGTTGCACAGGCAGCAGCTACAGCCAGGATCGGAATTTCATCGATCAAGCGGGGAATAAGCGCACCGGCAATCGTTGTCCCGCGTAGCGATGACGAACGGACAACTACATCACCAACTGGTTCACTCCCTTCAAGCCGTTCATTGATGACCTCAAGATTTGCGCCCATAGTCCGCAACACGTCGAGTGCGCCAGTACGAGTAGGATTGAGACAGACACCAGGTGTCACCAATTCAGCATCGGGATGGATTGCTGCCGCGACCCACCAGAATGCAGCCGATGAAGGATCACCGGGAACGCGCAGCGAGAGGGCAGCGGGCATTGTTGCAGCCGATGGCGGTTGCAGTATGATCTGTGACGACGAAACGGAAATATCAAGCCCCATCGCTGCCAGCATACGCTCGGTATGATCGCGCGAATCGATCCGACCGGTTAGGGTCAGGGGAGCCTCAGCATTCAATGCTGCCAGGAGGAGCGCCGATTTCACTTGCGCCGAAGCGATTGGCAACTCGTAATGACCACCACGCAACGTCGCGCCACGGATCGCCAGCGGTGCTCGATCACCATCAGCCCGACCATCGAGCTGTGCTCCCATGGCACGCAAAGGCACGACAATCCGACGTTGCGGACGTGAACGGAGCGAAGCGTCACCGGTCAAGACACTGAAAAACGGATGACCGGCCAGTAATCCGGCCAGCAATCGGAGGGTCGTACCCGAATTACCACAATCGAGTACATCAGTTGGCTCTTGCAAGCCACCTAACCCCGCCCCATGCACAACCAACTCACGTTCAGCCGGTTGCTCTACCGTTACACCGAGTGCACGAACACACGCCACCGTCGAAAGACAATCAGCACCGGGCAAGAAATTGGTAATTCGTGCACGACCTTCTGCAATAGCATTCAACAACACGGCCCGGTGTGAAATAGATTTATCGCCTGGCACCGAAATTACGCCACGGAGACGTTTCGGTGCAGTCAGTGTTATACCTGTCATGTCTCTTTATCCACTTCAGCAGCTTACGCTTTCGAGTCTAGATCGGGCGCCACAACCAGTTTGTAGCCAAACCCGCGTTGGGTAATCAGGTACCGTGGTTTTGATGGGTCTGGTTCAATCCGCTGACGCAGGCGATAGACCAGCGCATCAATTGCATTGTAGTCAAAGATAGCGTAATCCCACACCTGATTGGCAATCTCTTCTTTACTCACCACCTCGCCTTGTCGTCGATAGAGCAGGGCCAACAACTGAAACTCCTTCACCGTCAGCGGTGGCGACAGTAATTCACCACGGATGTACACCGATTTTGTCGGTTCATCGACCCGGATTTCGGCCCGAACTGCACGCAACAACGCCGGATCAAGCGTTCCCTTCATCGTTGCTGCCGGGTCGCTAAATGTAATAACGGTATCGGCGATCAAGATTTGATCAGAATGGTGCAGGCTACGGATACCAATCAGGCGTTCCTGATTGAGAAATGTGCCGTTCGTGCTATCGAGATCACGGACAAAAAACCCTTCTTCAGTTTGCTCAAAGCGGGCATGGCGTCGTGAAGCGAGCGGGTGATCAATGATAATATCATTCGATCCATCACGACCAACCGTAATGATCGGGCGATCCCACACGATCTCGCGGTATTCCCCATTACTTCGCTTAATAATCAGTTGAGGGGCGGGAGCGGATTGCATCGTTCACCAGCCTCCATCATGCTTTGAATGCGTGCGTGCAATATGGTACAATCGCCTTAACCTTGCTGATTATACCATGGCATTTTCGCTTGTGGCAGATATTATGACTCACCATGGCAATGATATGTGATTGGAGAGACGGGTGAGTAGTGGAAGCGGACGGCGCATCGGTCGTTATGAGGTGATCGAGGAGCTTGGTCGCGGTGGTATGGCCCGCGTGTATCGGGCACGTGATACACAACTTCAGCGGATCGTCGCGCTGAAAGTATTGGCCGCGCAGCTAAGTCTCGACGCTGAATTCATCAAGCGATTTGAACGTGAGGCACGCACTGCGGCTAATTTGCGTCATCCCCATATCGTCACTATTTACGACATTGGTGAGGATCAGGGCATCCACTATATCGCAATGGAGTACATTGCCGGCCGACCACTGCACTCGATTCTCGAACAGTATGGTGCGCTTGGTCTTGGCTATGCCATCGCTATTCTGGAACCAATCGCTCAGGCACTCGATTATGCCCATCAGGCTGGCGCCGTTCACCGTGATGTCAAACCGCACAATATTTTAATTGATCGTAATGGTCGTGTCGTTCTGACCGATTTTGGGATTGCGCAGACATCAGAGGCGGATGAACAGCGCCTGACGCGCACCGGCGTGTTTATGGGAACACCAGAGTACATTTCGCCCGAACAAGCCGAGGCCCGGCGTGTTGATGGGCGGAGTGACCTGTACTCGCTTGCAGTGGTCGCGTATGAAGTGATCGCCGGTCGCGTACCGTTTAGTGGCGCTACACCCCAACTGATCGTTGCCCATGCGCAACTACCACCGCCGCCTATCACGTCGTTTGTGCCCGATCTTCCGACCGACCTCGATCTGGTACTTACCCGTGCCCTCGCCAAACGACCAGAGCGTCGCTTTCAGACGGGTGCGGCGTTCATAGCCGCTTTACGTGAGGTGGCCGAACGAAATGGGATTGCGCCGGTCAGTACCTCTGAACTAGCTGCACTGGTTGAACCATCGCTCCAATCAATGCCGACGGCACCGGCCCCTGTGCCACTTGGGCCACCTGTGCTACAATCAGTAGCACACAAGGCGAAGCCTGCACCTGCACAGCTAGCTTCTGCAGACGGAGAAGCGGTAAGCCGACGCAAAGAACCGGCAGTATCGAACACTGCTCATCATCAGCCAGGAACGCCGCTGCCACCTGCACCGCCGGTACAACCCAGGCGTCACGACCCTGAACCAGTGGTGAGATCACCGGCTTTACCCTCCGATCGCACCGAGCAACTTCCATTTTTTATTATCGGTGGTTTGCTCCTGGTTGTGGTGATTGCGATGATGTTCCTGTTTATTCGCAGCTTCAATGTTAATGCTGGCCTATCACCAACTGCCACTGCTCCACTTGGCCCATCACCGACCCTTGCCGCACCACTGCCGACTGCGACGGCAACGTTTACGGCAGTACCTACCCTGGCGTCAACGGAAACATCAACGTCGGTGCCACCGCCACCATCACCGACGCCTGTGCCGCCGACAGCTCCACCACCGCCGCCACCGCCGTCACCGAAACCACAACCGTCGCCGACGGCCACAGTGACGCCAACCGTCTCACCTACGCCGACCGAGACGGCCACTCCCACAGCAACCGAAACGGCGACGCCAACCGCCTCACCCACACCGACCGAGACGGTCACCCCTACAGCAACGGAAACGGCGACGCCAACTGTCACCCCAGCCCCGACCGCGACGGTCGCACCAACAGCAACGGAAACGACTACGCCAACTGTCACCCCAGCGCCGACCGTGACGGTCACACCGACCGTTGCATCGACACCGACTAGCTCACCCACACCGACTGAAACGCCATTACCAACGTCGGTTGTGGTAACGCCGATTTATCCGTAGCACCCCTATAATATTCCTGACGCATTGTCCTTCAGAAACAAGCGAGGAAGCGATGCCAATCGCATTTGTCATCGAAGTGCATGTACCGTACCTGCGCCATCCTGGCAGGCGACCCATCGGGGAAGAACAATTACATACGTTTACCGCGCAGACGCTGATCCCACTGCTCGATCTGATTGGTGAGCTACAACGTCACCACCTGCCGATAATGATAACGCTTGCTTGCTCGCCGATTGCATTAGAGCAGTGGCGTGATCCGGTCGTGAACAAACATTTTATCCAATGGCTGGAAAGCCGAATTACGCACCATCAGGCCGAATTAACACGGTTTGAAGCCGAAGGGAATCGGCATGGGGCGTATCTGGCCCGTTTTTACCTCGATTGGGATCGGCAAATTCTACGCAGTTTCACTACTCGTTATCATCGTAATCTGGTTGGCCGGTTGCAAGAATTGGTGTTCGCCGACATCATCACTCCGCTCTGCGTTCCGGCCAGTCATGCGATATTGCCCCTGTTGGGCCACGAGAGTATGGTGCGCGCACAGCTTGAGCATGGTTTGCTATACATATCGCGCTACCTTAAACGTCCCGAAGGGCTATGGCTACCCGCTTACGCTTGGCGTGCCGGAATTGAAAACATCGCCCTTGACCTGGATTTGCGGTACGTTATCATTGATCCCGATAGTGTGGAGCATGGCCAGTTACCGGGTTGGCTCATTCCAAAACGCCTGGCCGCTATCGGAGTAGAAAGCGATCTCGCCAGGCACATCTGGTCGACCGAGCTGGGATACCCCGGTGATCCGCTCTACCGCAATCCTGCTGATCCAACCGGCTACACGGCTAACGGATCTGGATCGCCGCAACCGTATGATCCGTATGATGCCCTACGACGTGCGCAAGAGCATGCCAATCACTTTGCCGAACAGCTCCTCTACCGTTTCACCCAACTTCCACCTGATACCACTATCGTCGTACCAATCGATGCCCGTCTATGGAGCAGCAACTGGTTTGAAGGTCCGACCTGGTTCCAGGCTGTATTAACGCGCTGTGCAACTGATACCCGTCTCCGGTTAACACATCCCGGGACGATTCTGAACCATCTGTCCGGCACCAGTACGGTTTCGCTACAGACCAGACTGTGGCACAGTGATTGCGACGCTGACTTGCCATCACCTCTTCATCACCGTTACCGCGAGTTATTGCATCAGGCTGAGCAGTGTTTTGCCGAATTGGTAGCTCACAACCCGGCTGCCGAAGGGCTGCGTGAACGAGTGCTTAGTCAGGCGGCACGTGAATTGCTGCTGGCCGAAATGAGCGATTGGGTCGAGGATGCACACAATTTGGGCTGGCAACGCTACCTTGATCGTTTTGATCAGATACTAACGCTCGCTCGCCAGGAGTCGTTGAGTGCCACCGACCTTTTCACACTTGAACAGATCGAGAGCCAGGACGCTATCTTTCCGGTATTGAATTATCGACTGTTTGGAGAGAAATATCACCAGCCACCGAAATTCTGAATTCGGCACGAAAGGGTAATCCCAATCATGGCTGATCTCGAAACGATCCGCTGCTACAACCAACTGGCCCGCCAACATGCTGCGTTTCAGCGCAGTCAACAGCCAACTGCGATTTACCGTCTGATCGAAACCTTCTTTCACCCTGGTGCTCCAACCATTGACGTCGGGAGTGGCAGTGGTCGTGATGTTGCCTGGCTCAACCAGCATGGGTATCCGGCTATCGGTCTGGAACCGTCACCAATGATGATTGCCGAAGCACGCAAGGCGTACCCGGACATTGAGGTGCGACTAGATTCACTTCCCGAACTGAGCAGTATAGAGGATGCTAGCTTTGACAATGTGCTTTGTGTGGCGGTGCTGATGCACCTTCCTCCTAGCGATCTGCGGTGTGCAGTTGTTCATCTCGCCCGCATCCTACGTCCTGGTGGACGTCTCATTGTCTCGTACCGCACCCCACCGCCAGAAGGCGAACGGGCAATTGATGGGCGTCTCTTCACCGCAATTTCGCCCGCTGCGTTTACGTCGTTACTCGCAGCAAACGGCTTCCAACTATTGTTTCTGGAAGAGATACCAGACCATTCCCGTCCGTTGATACGTTGGTGGAACGTGGTAGCCGAGAAAATCTTGTTATCTGGGAGTGCAGACTGCCGGCCCGTGTATTGATCTAAGCGGGTGGAACCTTGGCTGAACTGTTATTTGTTCTATTGCATGTGGTGGTATCGCACGCCTGGCGATCCTTACCTCACCTCTGAACCCCTCCTCTTCCAAAACGGACGAGGAGGGTTTACCGCCAATCCAACTGCCAGCGCAACGATCATTACGCACACGACCGTAAGCTGCGAGGCAATATCATTCAGCGTTGATCCCCGCTGCACAATCGCAATCACCGGATCAACAATATAAAATGTTGGAAAGAACGCGGCAATCCATTGTGGGATGATCGGGAATAATGAAATCAGGGCCGGTGCGTACAGAATCAATCCCAACGCTTTCACCATTGCAAAGAGTGAATTGATGTCGTTGACCAACACGCCAAGCAAAATACCAAACTCGGCTGATAATATTGCCCCCAGTAATAACACCAGGAGTACCAACCAGATCTGATCGTTCCAGGCGCCGTTGAGCGCCAACACCAATACTGCCATCACCGTACTCAAAACAACCCCGAGAATTCCTTTAGCAATGTAAAGCTCCCCTCGCGTAACCGGAGTAACGAGTAAGGCAGCCAGCGTGCGATGCTGTTTCTCGGCCACCAACGAAGAGGCCGGCAACATCAGGGCACCAAAAACGACCGTCATCAATACGAGAAGCGGGAGCAATCGTTGTTGCCACGACCATTCACTGTTAGCGCCCAGTACCGTTGTCTTTACCACAACTGGTGATTCGTGACCAGCCACCTCGCGTAGCCAATCTATCAAGACCGTACCGATCAACAATCGATCGCGCAATAAACTCTCACCCCACACGTAGACGGTTATGCTGCCACGTTGATTGCTCATCATCTGCTGATCGAAATCAGCAGCTAACACCACACCAACATCTACTGCACCACCAGCAACGGCAGCACGGAGATCGGTTTCACCAGTGTAACGTCGAACGATGAAGCCCGGCATTGTTTCAGCCAACTGCGTAACCCGCGATGCACCAAGATCAACTATGCCTAATCGCGGTTTACCACTAAAAAATGTGCCGAAGATCAAACCCAGAGCGAGACTTAAACCGATCGGTACAACGATTGTGAAGATGAAAACAACATTCTTTGGCCCCTGTACCGCCTCGCGGTGCAACAAGATACAGATTCGCCCTAGACTCATACGAACCTCCGTTGTAACGTTGCCATACCGAGCGCCAGGCTAAGCAACGCAAAAGCGGTCAACAGGAGCAGATTACCGCTAACATCGTTCCAATCAGCACTGAAGTTGAGTGAACGATGAAGGGTATCAACCAGATAGTAGGTAGGAATGATCCGAACCCAATCCGCCGCTAAGCCGGGTATCAGCACGGTAAAGGTTGGCAAGGCCATTATCAACAACGCCAGCATGCCCCATCCCATAACCGACATCAGATCACGCCCAAGCGTCGCAATGAGAAAGGCAATCCCGGTCATCAGAACTGATCCAATACTCAGAGCTGTAAGGTTAAGCAGCGGTGCTTTCACCAATCCACCGGTGATTGCCAGCAATAGTATCGCCTGCCCAAAGGCGAACAGCGAACCGAATAATGTCTTCGCGACAAAGACATCGCGTACAGTTAAGGGTGTCACTAAAAGAGCCCGGATCGTTCTCTGCTCGATTTCGGCGACGATTAAGCTGGCCAGGCCAAGGCACTCAACCATCAACACCAGTACAGCAAAAAGAGGTAAGATGCGTTGACGAGGAGCAATCGACGCACCAACCATATCGACGCCGAGTATTTCTTCCTTGATCACAACCGGTAACTCTTGCCCGATCAGAGTGAAACTCAATTCACGCGCTGCCGCCGCATAGACACTTACAAAATCCGGCGGTACTTCTGGCGCAAGTAAGAGTTCAACGGTTGGTTGCGTACCCTGCCGGAGTTGATCGTAAAGATCAGCCGGAAAAGCAAAGCCGACTTCTACTTCACCAGATGCTACCGCCTTTCGTAACGCTTCGACATCCGTGAATCGAGTGACTTGGACTGCGTCATTGTCTGGCATTTCAGACAATGCTGACAATGAGTCGGGAATGACAAGACCCAGGCGTAACGTCTCATCGACCGTCGCTGGTAAGAGAAAATAGATAACGATATACGCAACCAGACCCAGCACCGTTACCAGTGCGAATAAGCGGTTGGCAGCGTAAAGACGTGCATCCTTCACCATTAGCGCCCAGATTGCGGTTATGTGCATACAGTACCTTCTGCCTCTCAGCAACAGTTGTGGAGCACACCCTCAAGTCACCTTCGACCATTTGTTAAACTAACGCACGACCGGTAAGCTGAATAAAGATGTCTTCAAGGGTTGCTTCTTCACTATGTAGTGTGACCACTCGTTCGTGCTGAAGCAGATTGGCAATCTGGTGTGCAGTTTCAGGTTGGTCGAGGATAATCTCGCGGGTCAGCAATGAACCATCGGGTCCTACCACTTCAGCACGTACCATACGTTTCCCGTACTGCTGCTTGAGATTGTGAGGTGTATCAAGAGCGACGATACGACCGCTATTGATAAATGCCACACGATTGCACAGGCGATCGGCCTCATACATATCATGCGTGGTCAGGAACACTGTTGCCCCACGTTCCTGCTCTTCACAAATCACCCGTCTGATCGCTTCGGCAGAGGTCGGGTCCAGTCCTTCGGTTGGTTCATCCAGAAAGAGAATATCGGGACGATTCACCAATGCACGGGCAATCATCAACCGCTGTTTCATCCCTTTTGAATAGTGTCCAACTAGATCATCTCCTCTGCCATCAAGACCAACCCGGTGGAGCAGACCGGCAATATCAATGTCACGGATATTGAACAAACGAGCGAAGAGGCGTAGATTATCAACCCCACTCAGTTCTTCATAGAGGTTCGGTTGCTCAAAACAGACGCCGATGCGCGCATGTACCTGTTTGGGATAGCGGGCTACATCAATGCCTAATAAGATAGCTCGTCCGCTCATTGGTCGCAGTTGACCCGTCAGTATCTTCACGGTAGTCGACTTACCGGCGCCATTCGGCCCCAGAAAACCCAGGATTTCCCCGCGTTCTACTGTAAAGCTGATGTGATCAACTGCGAGCAGATTGCCATAGCGATAGGTCAACGACTCGGCGACAATAGCAGGTTCAGCCATAATCTTCTCACATAAGACAAGAACCGCCGAGACAGCGTCGGCGGTTTATGTTTAGCATAGCTACTATTATAATCGAAGTTAAATTTTTGCAGACACGATAGTCGGTTAGAGCCTGATCTATGACCCTAACAATGCCGGGGCGAAGACGATGCGGGTAGGACGATTGGACTGCATGCGGTGTTGGATCAATCACCCGATTCTCACAACAAGACATCTGTACTCTCTGCTAGCGGCAGGCCGGTTCGCGCATCGCCCCGCTGGGAAATGGGAATGGGTGTAGGGGCGCGGCGGCACCATGCCCCACCAGATGATCCCGTTGACATCTAGCGGGGTGTCCGTCGCGTTCTATTCGGTTCTAGCCATCGCTGGGGTATATCCGTCGTGATATGAAGCTGAGTGTTCGGACAGGCGCTCCTGCCAGCACTGGCAAGCAGCACTAGGTCTCATCGTGCGTACCTCTTGCAGCACTGCTCAGGTCCGTTCATGGCGTTCCGCTCACTGATGCTTGCATTTGGAAGGAATAATATCCAGTTGTCACAGACAGAATGAGTATGAGACATTCTATGCCCAGACCGCTATCTATTGCTTCCCGCACTACGGTGAGACCTGATGAACAACCTGTTCACGATCACGATCCTGTTCTCCCTTATCGAGCATCAACAACACTGCGGTGATCAAATACGGCGGCATACTGGCATTAAAGTAAGAGCCAGCACTAATATTTACTAACAAAAAGAGCGCCAGCGCTGCGCTTTGTCGCACGCCAATACCGGTCAGCATACTGAACGCTACAATAACCTGCCCAATCGTCAGCACCCAGGCAATTGGACGATAGAACGGGATTGCGAAGGAACGTAGATAGGCGGCGCTAAAACTGTTTGGATCGATCTCAGACAAACGCTGCTCGAAATGCTCACGCAACACAGATGAGGTCATCCAGCGCCGGGTAATTTTGTGATAGGCGCCATAAGCAAACGTCGCTCCAAAGATGTACCGCAACACCAGGAGTGCGATGCGCCTCGCTCTTTGCCATGGAATTGTTCGTTTCATGACCAACCTCCGTGCAGGCTTGATTGCAGACACAGTATAACACTTTTTTAGCAAAAAAAGTGTTTATATGTCACAACAAGAAAACTAAAAATTCGATGAGAAAGCCGCAAATTCCGCTGGTCATCCGGTATGATAATAAATGGAAGGGTCTCGTATGCCTTACGTGCAAAGAGGACAATGATGACAATGCGACAGATTGTACTCGCTTTCGGTATCCTGATAGTACTGATCATCGGCGGACTCCTATTCTATGTTTTCCGTCCACCGGAGGCGGCAAGTGGGCCATTAGAGGCAGTACCACTCGTGCTACCGACGGTGAATCCAACTGCGATACCTGCCGGTGAGCCAAACGCGACAACCACAACCTCTGTGCCAACCGCTCCTGCTCCTGCAGCAGAGACCGCTGGAGTAATTGGACAACCTACGTCAACCGGGACAGTGTTACAACTCTTTGCCATTGATCAGAGCCGCTCTGAAGCACGTTTCCTGATCGATGAGGTTTTGCGCGGTAGACCGGTGACCGTTGTTGGGGTTACGAGTCAGGTCGCCGGTCAGATTGCACTCGACCCTGATAACCCGCAAGCTGCTCAGGTTGGGGTTATACAAATCAACGCCCGTACTCTGACGACCGACAACGAATTTCGTAATCGCGCCATTAAGAATGCTATCTTGCGCACCAATCAGTTTGAACTGATTACCTTTACACCACGGCTGATCAGCGGCTTGCCCGAATCGGTGACTATCGGCGTACCGTTTGAATTTACAATTGAAGGTGACTTGACGATCACCGACGTAACCCGACCGGTAACCTTTACTGTAACCGTGACCCCGATCAGTCAGACAGAGATCAGCGGGCTGGCGAAAACCACGGTGCTCTACCGCGATTTTAACCTGACAATTCCCGATTCGCCCTCAGTAGACACGGTTGCCGACGAGGTACGGTTGGAACTGGAATTCGTGGCAACCCTTGTCGGGTAGATTGACGGACAATGCGGCAATCGCTATAATGACGCGAGTCTTATCCGACATTACCTCAGGAGTCAAGTATGAGTGTGCAGAGTACCCGCGGTCGCCGCGTAAAAGCTGCCAAACAGAACAATTTGCTTTATCTATACATTGCCGTCGGTGTTGTTGCGATGGTTGCCGTCGTCGGCCTTGTCATCTTTCTCAATCGCAACTCTAATGAGGTCAAAGCGCCAATGGCGCCGGTCGGACGCACAGCAGAGGGCTTCTATTACAAAGGCAATCCCGACGCTGCGGTAAAAGTGATTGCCTTTGAGGATTTTCAGTGTCCAGGATGTGCATATTTCTCGCGCAATCTGGCGCCAATTCTTGAACGTGATTATATTAACACCGGTCGGGTACAGTTTATCTTCCATGAATTGCCACTCACCAACATCCATCCCAACGCCGTTGCAGCGGCGGAAGCAGCACGATGTGCCGGTGATCAAGGCAAGTTCTGGGAGATGCATGATCAGCTCTTCAACAATCAGAGTCTCTGGGCTCGACTGAGTTCACCCCTCAACACATTCAGCGGCTATGCTGGCATCATCGGTATTGACCGGGCAACGTTTGAGGCATGTATGCAGGCCGGAACGCACCGCGAGGCAATCCTGACCGCAGCCAAAGATGCGGCTGCCCTTGGCGTGCAGGCAACACCATCGTTTAGCGTGAACGGTCAGATTGTTGATTCGAGTCGGTTGTTCACTGCCATTGATGCGGCTTTGCGGGCAGCGGGGCGCTAAACATTCCTGTCACCAACGCAAACTAGGTTAGACGCCGATGGGCATCATAGGGTGCATTCAGCAATCGTCAGGGCGCATGCAACAAGATACGACCTATGGGCAGAGCGGTGCGCTACGAGTTAGAAGCGGTGAGTCCCCAACCTCTCCGTAAGGTGTAGAGAAGCTCAACTTCCCGTTCCGACGACGCGCTGCCAATCCTGTTGGCGCGCCAATCATGCTCGTTAGCGCAAGGCGGGATAGGGTTTACCCCTCCGCAAACGGGGGCTAGAGGTACAATGGTGCGCTTACACGTCAGCCGATGCTTTCCTGTCACGCGCTCCACAACGTGGGCCATAGACCCGCGCATCCAGTGACTAAGTCGGGTGTTATCGTGCGAGAGTGCATAATCTTCGTCGGTGGTATGCAGCTCGTGGTGTCAAGTCTTGACGCGCTGCTGCGACCAACCTATAATAGGTCGGCTTTTTCGATATTACGTTGAGGAGCACTCGACCGTGCAAAATCGTAATCTTTTATCGCTTCTGCTCATTATTAGTGCTACCGGACTGGCATTGGCCGTGAACTTTGCCCCGAACAATATCTTCTTGGGCCGCGATGTCAGCATCCGTCTTGGCCTCGATCTCCAAGGTGGCATACAGGTGTTGCTACGCTCAGCCGATCCCGATGCAACAGCCGACGAGATTGCCACTGCTGCTCGTGTGATTGAGCAGCGGGTCAACGCACTCGGTGTCGGCGAAACGGTTGTGCAGCAGGCTGGAAACAACCGGATCATTGTCGAGTTACCGGGGGTTGCCAATCCCGAACAGGCAATTGAAACATTACGTGGTACTGGTCGGTTGGAATTTATCGACTCACAAGGTCAATATTTGGCTGAGGGTACCATCGTGCGTACCTCGAGTAGTCCGAATCCTCCCCAGTTGGCTGAGAGCGGTACCGTTACCGATGTAACGAGCCTCGGCCCAATTTATCAGAGCATTACCGATGGCGCCGATCTCGATACCAGCGCCGTACAACCCACCTTTTCGCAGGGTGGTGCACTTGGTAGCCGACCGGCCGTCTCGTTTGCCTTTCGTGGCGAATCAGCACAACGGTTAGCTTCGTTTACGGCTGCAAATGTTGGGCGGCCAATGTGTATCGTGCTTGACAATGTCGTCGTCAGTTGTCCGGTGATTAATGCCGCTTTAACCGATGGTTCTGGGATCATTGAAGTAAGCACAGAAGCTGACCGTAATCGGATCTTCAATCAGTTGAAGTACGGCGCCCTGCCGGTTCCGCTCGTGATCGAGACGAGTCGAACAGTGACGGCGACACTGGGGCAAGAGAGTGTAGCAGCCAGCATTACAGCCGGAATTATCGGTCTGTCAGTAGTAGCAGCCTTCATGATCCTCTTCTACCGAGGACCCGGTGTTGTTGCAACGGTTGCACTGCTCATCTACACGATCATCAGTTTCGCGATTTACCGTCTGATTCCGATCACACTGACCCTGCCCGGTATTGCCGGATTTATTCTCTCGATTGGACTCGCCGTTGATGCTAACGTGCTTATCTTTGCCCGTTTACGTGAAGAATACCGTCGCGGTCGTGATATCCGGAGCGCCCTCGAACTAGGTTTTGTTGAGTCATGGCCGGCCATTCGCGACTCAAGCGTTTCAACCTTGATCACGAGCATTGTGCTATTCATGTTTGGCAACAGCTTCGGTGTCAGTCTGATCAAGGGTTTTGCCCTCACGCTTGGTCTCGGTATTGTGATCAGCCTGTTTACTGCTGTTGTTGTTTCACGAACATTTCTGCGTCTGCTCCTGCCGTTGTTTAGCGATGAACGCGCTTGGTGGTTTGGCGTTGATCGCCGTTCAGCAACACCAACTGCGCAGGCTGCTTCGTAGGTATGATGACCAATGACATCGTTCACCAGTGATCGTGATATTGGAGTAACACCTATATGGAACATCTTGTCCGCCGTCGCTACTGGTGGTTTACATTTTCAATCCTGGTGATCTTGCCAGGCCTGTATATGCTCTTCCTGCATCCCCTGCTCACTACCGGGCGATTCGCCATCGGCCTGCGCCCAAGCATTGACTTTGCCGGTGGTGCATTATGGGAATTGCGCTTTCCTGAGATCGCACCTGAGAATCTGAGCACCGATCGGATCGCAGCAGCGTTTGCCGCAGGGGGCTTCGAGAATGCCCAGGTTCAGCTCAGCCCAACGCAAATTGATGGGAAAGCAGTAGCAGCCGCATTGGTACGCACCCGTCCGCTTAGTGAGTCGGATCCCAACACCGAAATTGATGCCGTGATGAAGGCGCTCACTACCGAATTTGGCAACGTTAGTCGAGAACGTTTGGAAAGCGTTGGACCGACCGTCAGCGCCGAATCAACCCGCAGTGCGATTATTGCTGTGCTTGGTGCGTCACTCATTATCTTGCTCTACCTGACCTGGGCCTTCCGCAAGGCGCCTCACCCTGTACGCTACGGCGTGTGTGCCATTATCGCGATGCTGCACGACGTATTGGTAGTACTTGGGATTGCTGCAATCTTAGGCGCAACCATCGGCTTAGAGGTCGATGCGCTCTTCCTGACTGCTTTGCTGACAACCCTTAGCTTTTCGGTACACGATACCATTGTTGTGTTCGACCGCATTCGCGAGAATCTTCTGAACCGGCATCCGGCCGAAACCTTCGACGATATAGTCAACCATAGTCTGGTGCAGACCTTACCACGGTCGATCAATGCCCAGCTTACCACATTCTTTACACTCACTGCGCTTTTATTGTTCGGTGGCGATACCATTCGGAACTTTGTCTTAATGCTGCTCATCGGACTCATCAGCGGGACCTACTCATCAATCTTCAACGCTGCTCAGTTGCTGGTCGTGTGGGAACATCGGGAATGGCGCAATTGGTTTAAGCGCGGTCGGCGTGATGAGGCAGCACCAGCAGTATAAAAGCTGGCCGGAGCCACTGAAGGCGTTGAGAACACCAGCGTCTCAACGTCACAATTTGCTGTAAACCGGTACTCGTGCTATAATCGCTCACAACGTTCGTATGCGGCGCCATAAGGCGTCGGCGAACTTCAGATGCTCATCGAGATGGGCTGAGGGACTGGCCCGATGACGCCCGGCAACCCCCTGCGGGGAAGGTGCCAAATCCAGCGGCAATTGCCGAAAGATGAGAGGAACGAAGTTTATCGGAGCCTCTCGCTGTGCGAGGGGCTCCATCTTAATTGAGACGCCTATGGAACTCCGCACTGTCTGGTGGGAAGACAACGCCGTTTGTCTGATCGATCAGCGTAAATTACCGCACATTGTTGAAGTCGTGCGCTGCACCGACCTGGATGCAGTGGCCTTCGCCATTCGGAGTATGCAGGTACGCGGTGCACCGGCTATTGGCTGCACTGCTGCTTACGGGATGGCTTTGGTTGCCCAGCGCAGCAACGCGGACTCCCCTACTGCATTGCTGACCGAATTAGAACAGGCTAAACTCACCCTTGATGCCCAAAGACCAACCGCAGTCAATCTGGCCTGGGCAACTAATCGTATGGTGCGCCGGGCCAAAGCGCTGTTGAATGAAGATGTTATGATGATGAAGACAGCGCTTCTGGCTGAAGCCGAAGCGATCTTTGCCGAAGATCTGGCAATGTGTCATGCCATCGGCGATCATGGTGCACCTCTGATCCCACCACGCGGACATGTCCTGACCCATTGTAACGCCGGTGGGCTGGCCACCGCTGGTTATGGCACAGCCCTCGCCCCAATCCGCACGGCATTTGCGCAGGGGCGCCCTATTCACGTCTTCGTAGACGAGACGCGGCCTTTCTTACAAGGAGCACGCCTGACAGCCTGGGAATTGCTCCAAGCCGGTATCCCGCAAACGTTGATTACCGACAATATGGCTGCCTTTATGATGCAGCGTGGTCAGGTAGACTGTGTGATTGTCGGCGCCGACCGGATTGCTGCCAACGGCGATGTCGCAAATAAAATCGGCACGTATGGATTGGCAGTTCTTGCTCGTTATCATAATATTCCGTTCTACGTCGCTGCACCTTCCTCCACCATCGATCTCGCTACTGTCAGCGGCGCCGATATTCCCATCGAAGAGCGTGATCCCAATGAAGTAACCCATATTGCTGGCGTTGCGATCGCTCCTCGTGGCGTTCCAGCCGCGCACCCAGCGTTCGATGTCACTCCCCACGAATTGATTACGGCTATTATTACTGAACGGGGCATTGTGCGGCCGCCATTCATGGCCGCACTGCGTCAGCTTGAGAGTAAGCAATGAGTGGGTTGGGTTCGCTGGTGCCGACGTGTCAGCCACTCTTACGCGGTGGTCTCCCCCACACGAATCCGGGTATGGTGGCACAGCTCATTTGCCAGCACCTGCCGCAGATACCGGTCTGGCCGTTACCACCGCCACGAACGCTGGCCGATACGCCATTTGCGCTGGCAGCACAAGGGTTACCAGGACTCCAGATCGATGTCGAACGTGACCGGCTGACGGTCGAACAGGAAACCCTGGAGCGTGAGGCCAACCGGGTTAGTCTGGCCTACCTACGTAGTGAAGCCCAATTTGCAGCGCTGAGCGGTCTGGCAGTAACCATGCTGGAAGAGCTGTTACGCCGCCTGAATGCCGAAGAACGGCAACCGCTCGTGTTGAAATACGAAACGATTGGCCCGGTAAGCTTGAGTCTGGCGCTGACCGACGATCATGAACGCCCGCTGGCCTATGACCCAGCCTGGCGAGAGGTGCTGCTCCAGTTGTGTAGTTTACGAGTATGGTGGCATCACCAACAGGTGCAGGGTTATGCCTCCCATCGGCTGGCAATGATTGAGGAACCCTTCCTTGATGCCCTCTCGACCCCGCTATGTCCGCTTACCTGGGAAGAGGGACTGGATCTGCTTAGCCGATTTCTCGCCGATCTCCCTGCTCGCTGTGGTTTGTTCCTCGGTGGTCATGTACGCTGGTCAGAACTTTTGCGCCTACCGGTGGACGTGATAGGCTTTCATGTGGTTGAACAAATCGATCCATTACTGCACAATGCAGCAGAGTTGGCCGAATTTTTGACCGATGGCGGCTGTCTAGCCTGGGGGATCATCCCAACTGAACCTAGATTGCTGAGCAGCATCCAGGCGGCTGAGCTGTGTGATCAGGTTCTGCAGGTAATGCAACGGGTTGCAGTAGCTATCGGGCTGCCGGTGACGCTGGTGCAACAGCAATCATTCCTCTCATTCACCGGCAGTTTAAGCTACATGAATCCTGATCATGCCGAGCAGGCATTACACCTTTGTACCAAAACGGCACAGTTACTTCAACAGCACCTACATTCGCGTAATACCTAGATAGGGCCTGACCTGCTGATTTCAGGCCAGGCCGAGGAGCAAACACCGTGAAAATCGTGGTTACCGGTTCACTTGCTTTTGATTACATTATGGATTTTCCTGGCTATTTTAAAGATTTCATGCTCACCGACAAAGCGCATATCATTTCCGTCAGTTTTCTGGTAGACTCGATGCGGAAATTGCGCGGTGGCGTGGCCGGGAATATCGCCTACAATCTGGCTCTCCTCGGCGAACGACCATTGATTGTTGGTGCAGCCGGTCACGATTTTGACGGATACCGGGCAATTCTGGAAGAATGCGGAGTTGATACTAGTGGAATTATGATTGTAGAGCACGAGTTTACCTCTTCGTGTTTCATTAATACCGACAAGGCGAATAATCAGATCGTTGCGTTCTATGCTGGGGCCATGGGACATGATCATCACAATTCTCTCCTGAATCGCGGCTTGACGGCCAACGATCTGGTGTTGATCTCGCCTACCAGTCCTGAAGCAATGCGCCGCTTTGCGCTTGAATGTCAGCAGATGGGTGTGCCATATATCTTCGATCCGGGAAAACAGACACCGCGTCTCGATGCGGATTTGTTGACCATTGGCATCAAAGGAGCATGTCTTCTCATCAGTAATGATTATGAGTTTGGTATGATGGCAAAGTGCCTCGGGATAAGTGAAGCAGAATTGATTGCTCAGGCGCCTATAACTGTTGTGACCCGCGGCATCGAAGGATCCATGATCTATGTTAATGGTCAACTCGCCGCCACAATTCCCATCGCTCCGGTAAAAGAAGTCCGCGACCCAACCGGTGCTGGTGACGCATATCTGGCTGGCATTGCGTTTGGGTTGGCCCGTCGATTACCATTAGAGATCACCGGGCGAATTGCGGCCCTCTGTGCGGCGTATGCGATTGAAGAGCGGGGTTGCCAGGAACATCGTTTTACTCTGCAGGAATTCGCTCATCGCTATCGGGTTGCATTCGGTCACGATCTACCACTCGCCGCACTGTCACTTCAGGAGGCTGCATGAGGTGGGGTATCTTGAGCGCTGGTCGAATTGCCCGTCGCTTCGCCAGCGCACTGGCTCATTCGTCAACAGAGCAGATTGTTGCCATTGCGGCACGCGATGCTGATCGTGCTGCTGCGTTCGCTAGCGAGTTCGGTATTGCCCGTGCCTACGGTGATTATGTTACGTTGCTTCATGATCCTGAAGTAGAAGCCGTTTACAATGCACTACCGAATAGCCTGCACGCTCAATGGTCAATTGCCGCTCTACAGGCTGGCAAACACGTCTTATGCGAAAAGCCAATGGCAACCTCTCTCGCCGATGGCCTGGCAATGGTAGCCGCTGCCCAGACCAATCGTCGTCTCTTAATGGAAGCATTTATGTACCGCTTCCATCCCCAGACGATCACTGTCCAACAATTGTTGGCCGATGGTGTGATCGGTGAAGTGAAACAGGTGCGAGGAAGTTTTGCCTTTCTGCTTGATGATAGTACAAATATCCGCCTGAATGCCGAATTGGGCGGAGGTGCACTGTACGACATTGGCTGCTATCCACTGAGTTATGCACGGATGGCGTTTGGGGTTTGCCCACAACAAGCCACTGCCTTCATTGCCGGTGAAACGGTTGACCTGAGTGTGAGCGGCCTGCTCCGCTTTGCTGCTGATCATGTCGCGACGGTGACGTGTAGTTTCCAGAGCGCATGGAATCAGCGTGTTGAGATCATCGGTGATGCAGGCTGGATTCAGCTTGACCGTCCGTTTAACCCAACCCCTGATCTGGCAACCACAATCATGATCGCACGTGGTCGCAGGCATGTATCAGTAGAAACATTAACGATCCCGCCTGCCGATCATTTTCGACTCGAAGCTGAAGGGTTTGCCGCCCTGGCGGCCCATATGGCTCCTGTTCCTTCCGTCGGTGCGATGCCGTTAACCGAGTCACTCGATAACCTAGCGACGATGGAAGCGCTGCTGACAAGTGCTGCTACTGCATCTCATACGGTAATCCACAAGCCGACGATCATGCCGGAATGGCCGGTAGGAATGTCGCTTGTTCATTAGAAAAAGGAGAGACTACCAGCTATGACCGTAAGCTACGACATCAAAGATATTAACCTGGCCGAACAGGGTCGTAAGCGGATCGAATGGGCAGAAAAGGAGATGCCAGTTCTGCGCCTGATCCGCGAACGGTTTGCCCGCGAACGGCCACTTGCCGGCCTGCGCATTAGTGCCTGTTTGCACGTCACAACCGAAACCGCGAATCTGATGCGGACCCTGGCTGCCGGTGGGGCCGATGTGGTCCTGGTTGCCTCCAATCCGCTCAGCACACAGGATGACGTGGCCGCCGCATTAGTGGCCTACGAAGAGATCCCGGTCTTTGCAATCAAAGGCGAGAGTAACGAAGTTTACTACCGCCACATTCGGGCAGCGCTCGACCACAACCCGCAACTGACGATGGACGATGGCGCCGATCTGGTGACCGGTGTGCTCAAAGAGCGGCCTGACCTGATCCCTCACATGGTTGGTAGTACTGAGGAGACAACGACCGGCGTTATTCGACTGAAGGCGATGGCGCGCGAGGGCGTTCTTCCCTTCCCAGTGATCGCTGTAAATGATAGCGACACCAAGCACATGTTTGATAACCGTTACGGTACCGGTCAGAGTACTCTCGACGGCATCATTCGCGCTACCAACATTTTGCTTGCCGGAAAGACCTTCGTTGTCGCCGGCTACGGTTGGTGCTCGCGGGGAATCGCCGAACGCGCACGTGGTTTGGGCGCCAACGTCATTGTTACCGAGATTGACCCGGTGAAGGCCCTAGAAGCGGTCATGGATGGCTTCCGGGTAATGCCGATGGAAGAGGCAGCACGGCAAGCCGATTTCATCGTTACCGCAACCGGTAACAAACACGTGATCGATAGCAACGCCTTCGCCGTTATGAAAGACGGCTGTGTGATCGCGAATAGCGGTCACTTCAACGTCGAGATCAATATCCCAGCGCTCGAGGCAATGAGTGTTGAGAAGCGTCAGCCGCGGGCGTTTGTCGATCAATACATTTTGCGCGATGGACGAGCAATCAATTTGCTTGGCGAAGGCCGTCTGGTCAACCTGGCCAGCGCCGAGGGGCATCCGAGCGCGGTCATGGATATGAGTTTTGCCAATCAGGCATTGGCCAGCGAATTCCTGCTGCGTAATCACGGGAAATTGCCGGTTGGCGTGCATGCACTGCCAAAAGAATTAGATCGCGAGATCGCATCGCTGAAATTGGCAGCGATGGGTATTCGTATCGATACGCTGACTCCCGAACAGGAAGCGTATCTGAACTCGTGGCAAGAGGGTACGTAGTGCTCAATCGGCGGAGGGTGGCGTGTGTCTTTTGACTGCGCGCCACTCATTCGATCACCGGTGCGTAGCCAACGGCGTATCAACGACGTGCGAACAGGTTTGGGCAAGTTTTACGACAGCGACAGAGGTTGACTATGTCAAGCACCTTCATGAACTCGCCGCGCTTCTACTTCACCAGCGAAAGTGTGAGTGAAGGCCATCCCGACAAAATGTGCGATCAGATCAGTGATGCAATTCTTGATGCCTTTCTGAGCCACGATCCAAAAGCACGGGTCGCGGTAGAAACGGCGACAACGACGGGTTTGATCGTGGTACTAGGTGAAGTAACTTACGAGCGCGGTTACATCCCAATTGAGGAGATCGTCCGACGCACAGTTAAAGAGATCGGTTACACGAGCGCCGACTACGGCTTTGATGCAGACACATGTGGCGTGATGGTTGCCATCCACGGCCAGTCGCCCGATATTGCAATGGGTGTCGATAAGGCGCTCGAAGCCAAAATCGGGGAAATGAACGATGATGTCGAGGCAGTGGGAGCTGGTGATCAAGGTATGATGTTCGGATTTGCCTGTGACGAAACACCAGAACTGATGCCGGCCAGTATCGCTCTGGCACATCGCCTGATCCGGCGCCTCGAACGAGTGCGTAAAGATGGCACACTCCCGTATTTGCGACCCGATGCCAAATCGCAGGTTACTGTCGAATACAGCTATGGCAAACCGGTACGAGTTGATACCGTTCTAATTAGCAGCCAGCACGCGCCGGATGTGACGCAAGAGCAAATCCGCGCTGATTTGATCGAGCATGTTATCAAGACCGAGATTCCTGAGTCATGGCTCGACTCCCAGACCAAGATATTTATCAATCCAACCGGACGGTTCGTCATTGGTGGGCCGATGGGCGATAGCGGTTTGACCGGGCGCAAGATTATCGTTGATACCTATGGCGGGGTTGCCCGCCATGGTGGTGGCGCATTCAGTGGGAAAGACCCATCAAAGGTAGACCGCAGTGCGGCGTATGCCTGCCGCTGGGTGGCCAAAAATATTGTCGCTGCCGGTCTTGCTCGTCGGGTCGAACTGCAAGTCAGCTACGCTATCGGCGTTGCCCGTCCGCTGTCACTTAGCATCGAAACTTTTGGCACCGGTACCGTACCTGACGAGGTTATTCTGAAGGCGGTGAACGAGGTGTTCGATCTCCGTCCGGGCGCAATCATCCGCGATCTCGACTTACGTCGCCCAATCTACCGTAAGACAGCAGCCGGTGGTCATTTTGGCCGTACCGACATTGATCTACCCTGGGAACGCACCAATCGGGTAGAGGAACTGCGTCGTGCAGCCGGTTTATAGATTAAGATTGGGATGAGACGATACAGCGCGTAGGGGCGGGTCATAAACCCGCCCCTATCAATGTGCTGTGAATATCATCTTGAACTCACGCTCGAAGGGGTACTGTTACAGAACAGTACGTTCACAAATCTGAACTATTCTAACTGCTGGAGATCATGATATGCGACGGATTATGCGTGCTTTCGCTGACTATGCTCTACTGACGATTGGTGCTTTGTTAAGCGCAACGGCGGTGCGCTTTTTTCTAGTACCTAATCAAGTCGTGACTGGCGGTATCACGGGTGTTGCCCAACTACTAAACACTTTTTTCGGCACACCGGTCGGCATCGTTGTACTTATTTTGAACATTCCACTCTTAATCGCGGGCTGGCGCTATCTGGGAGGGGCGGTCTTTGGCATCCGAACCTTTTACACCGTCACCGTGATGTCGCTGGCAATTGATGCTCTGGCGCCATTTGCTCGTCCAATTACCAACGACCCGCTCCTCTACAGTTTGTACGGTGGTGTGATTGATGGAATCGGGATTGGGTTAGTCTTGCGGGCACGCGGTACGACCGGCGGCAGTGATATTCTGGCTCGCCTGATCGAGCGGCGCTTTGGCGTGCAACCCGGCCGTAGTCTGCTCAGTTTCGATACTATGGTTTTTACCGCAGCACTCTTTAGCTATGGCCCAGAGAAGATTATGTATGCGCTTCTCGTTGCGTTCACCGCGAGTCGGGCTATCGATACAGTATTGGCTGCGGGTAAGGGAGCACGTCAGGCACTCATCATTACCTCTTCGCCCGATCCGATCCGCCAGGCAGTACTACACCAACTTGGCCGAGGGATTACCCAACTTGAGGCAATCGGTGGCTATACTGGAGCAACACGGGCTGTGTTGCTCTGCGTGGTTGCCCGCACCGAAATCGAGGCTTTGAAGAATGTGGTGAATGCAATCGATCCCGCAGCGTTTGTGATTGTCGGTGAGGTTGAAGAGGTTTTGGGTGAAGGGTTTAGTCGATCAACGTAAGCACTGCTCTAACTGAAGGGTTTCAACGTTTTCAGGTTTTGGTCATGTTCGTACATGAACGTCTTTCACACGCTCACGATGATCTCCGACCTGTGCCGCTTGCCTAGGAGCACGGGCTGCTGGTCTCGTCCGACAATGCGCAAATGGGACCGCGTCCGGCTCATTTGCACACTATTTGAGGCGGGTTTGGAGCCTGCCTTCACCGGTGTGTAGTGATGTATCATAGAGGTAGTTTGGCGCTCGCCGCTATGACGCAATAAGACACGTCATTGCTATGCAACGGATGCCCGTTCCATCATCGCCGCTATTGCTGCGGCAAGGAGTGACATCTGACCACCTCCACCTTGTGCCATACGGGCATGACCTCCACCGCGCCCACCCAGCACTTTCATTCCTACAGCCAGAATTTCACGAGCGTCGACAGCAGTATCATCGGCACAAGCCACCACAATCTGAGGACGTTCGGTACCACCGGCAATGATCGCAATTCCTCCCGGTAATTCAGCGATAAAGCCGGCGATAGTACGTAATCGCTCGAGATCAGCATCTGGCAGCGTCGCTGTTACCACGCGCCGTCCATTGACTAACGGGGTCTGGGCATACCACTGCGCAGCCCGTAACGCATCAAGTTCACGACGGGTTTGCGTAAGTTCACGTTGCAGCCCTTGCAGCGTCTCTTGCAGACGACTGACTGCCGCCGGTAATTCAGCCCACCCCACACTTAGTGCCGACGCGGCAGATCGGATTGCCCGATCGCGCTCATGCATGGCAGCGATCACCCGCCCACCACATAGAAATTCAACTCTAGTCACGCCACGTTGCCGTGTCCAACCTGTCACAACAATTGCCCCAACCTCGCTACTACGAGCCGGATGGGTTCCACCACAGGCCGAATGATCGATGTCACCAATGCTGACGACACGTACAGCACCACTGACCGTCGGCGGTTTGCGTAGCGGAATCTGTGTCAATTCGGCCGGACTAACGAAGCGAGCATAGACGGGCAGATTAGCCCAGACTGCCCGATTGGCCCAGGCTTCAGCAGCCTGTACCTGATCTTCGTTTAGGTTGGTGACATCGAGATCGATGGTAACGCTCCGCTCGCTCAGATGGAACGAAACCGTTGCTGCTTGACAGGTGGCAATAAACGCCGCCGTCAAAATATGTTGCCCACAGTGTTGCTGCATGTGATCGAAGCGGCGTACCCAATTGATCTGACCGGTAACAATCGTGTCGGGATCGGGAAGCGGTTCGCTCGTGTTAAGAATATGCCAGACGACACCATTGTCACTCTGCACATCGACAACCGGCCAACGACGATCAGGCGCCGAGGCAGCTTCGATCCAACCCTGATCAGCCGGTTGTCCACCACCTGCCGGGTAGAAGGCGCTACGGTCAAGTGCTACTGCCGGACGTCCGTTGTATTCAGAACTGGCAATCACCTGTGCAGTAAATGTCGTCAGGTAAGAGTCATCGTAGTATAGGCGAGTGGTAGTGTCCATAGGTGACTATCGGTTGATAAGCGTATATCTCAGGTAAATACCTTAACCGGTCGCCAGTACATACCGTCGCGGTGGAGTAATGCAATAAGTTTGCCGGTGGGATCGTGGGCCCGCGCTCGTGGTGCATCGAGGTCGGTAGCTTGAATAGCCATACCATGACATATCTTGCGCGCATCCGCCGCACTAAGTTTGAGCAGAGGCCAATCTGATAATACAGTGTCAGGCGGAACGAGATGTTTGATCAGCGATGCTCGATCGGTCAACTCTGCAAGCGGAATGGCCTGTTCAAGCCGAAATGGCCCCACGAAAGTACGCTGCAACGCCGCGAGATGCCCACCACAACCCAGCGCGGTTCCAATATCGCGAGCCAGCGCACGAATGTAGACTCCTTTACCACATTCCACTGCGATTACGAGATCAGGTGGATTGTACGACACGAGCGTAAGCTGATCAATGCGTACCGGTCGCGCCGCTAACGTGATCTCAGCACCGGCCCGAGCTAAGGTGTATGCCCGCTGTCCGTCTACGTGGAGCGCCGAAAAGACCGGTGGTTGTTGAACAATCGTGCCACGGAATTGGGCCAACACGGCCTCAAGCTCGGCGACGGTGATGTCCGGTACCGGTCTGGTGACCATTGGCTCACCTTCACGATCATCGGTAGTCGTTTGCACGCCCAGCCGCACCACACCAAGGTACCCTTTCCTGGCATCGACCAACTGATCGATCAGGCGCGTCGCACTGCTAAGGGCAATCGGAAGCACACCTGTTGCCGATGGATCGAGTGTGCCGGCATGACCAACCTTCACCGTTTTGCCGACCAGTCGCCGGATGTGCGCTACTACATCGTGCGACGTGAAACCTGCGGGCTTATCGATAACCAGAAATCCAACCAACTCCGTCATAGATTGCTCTGCACAGCCTGGCGTAATACCGGTAAGACTTCAGCTACTGCTGCTTCGAGACTCATCGCCAGCGTTGCCCCTGCCGCCTGACGATGACCACCCCCTCCCCAGCGTTGAGCAACGGCGGCGACATCAATACTGGGAACCGAACGCAGACTAATCTTTACCGTACCATCGGGGCGTTCGCGAAAGAGCACACAGGCCCGCATCCCGGCCACTCGCTGCAAACGGGAGATTGTATCATCCGTTGCCGACTCATCGGCTTGTGCTGCACGTAACATCTCTTGCGAAACGATCGTCCAGAAGATACCATCTTCATGCTGCAACTGCGACATCGCCATACCGGTTAAGCGCAATGTCGAAGGCGGGATCGAGAAAAAAACGGCATCGACCACACGCTGCTTATCGGCACCTGCTTCGAGCAGCGCAGCCGCACGGCGGAATGTCGCCGGCGCTACACTTGGAATTTGAAATCCCTGCGTATCGGTAAGGATGCCCAGATACAAACAGGTTGCCGCTGCAGGCGAAACAGGCCAGGCGAGAGCGGTGAACAGATCAAATAACACCTCTGCACACGCAGCAGCTTGTGGCTGGATGACACTCACCGCACCGCCGCCATCATTTGTTGCGTGGTGATCGACGATAATGAGCGGTTTGGAACGGAGGAACGCCTCATGCTCATCATAAATCAAGCCGGCACGTGAGAGATGAGCTACATCGACCATCCAAATCAGATCACACTCCGGAAGTGGTGAACCTGACTGGTAAACCTGAAGATCGGCAAAGCCGGGTAAGACCGTACAATAATCAATTGGCGCAGAGGGAGCCAGAGCGATAACATCTTTGCCAAGTTCACGCAACACATGCACGGTAGCCAGCATTGACCCGATGGCGTCACCATCTGGGTTAACATGGCTCAAGACAAGAATCCGTTGCGCCTGGGCCACTATGCTGCGGATCGGTTCAACCGCTTGCAGAGGCTGAGTCAAAATCATAGTCCTCCTGTCGCAATGGGAGCGGCTGGCAGCACAATTCGATAGACAGAATGACCAGCGCGCTTCTTTATCTCTTTGAGACGTAGATTATGTCGCGGGCCAAGACGAGGGATCAGATGATTGAGACCGCTTACGACGACAAACCAGTATTCCCCACCAGGTCGCAGATGACGTAATGGTGCCAGAACAAATTCGTGTTCGATGGCGTAGTCGCCGATTTTAGCCGGAATGTTCGAGACGATCAAGTCGTAAGGGCCAGGAGGGGCATCGCTCAGGCCAACGCTCCCAAGGACTGTAACATTCGATGTTGCGTTCAGAACTGCATTGTGGCGAGCGTATCGTACTGCCAGCAGATCTTTATCAACCAGCGTCACTTCCGCTTGCGGAAAACGACGGGCCAGGCAGATGCCGATCACACCACAGCCACAACCGAGATCGAGAATCCGCTGTGGATCAGGCGATGACGGTTCAATCAGACGCAAAAGGAGATCGGTACCTTCATCGACCTGAAACGATGAAAAGATCGTATGCCCAACATCGAATAGAAACTGCTGACCGCGCAGTGTATACGTAATCCGCTTCTTGTAATACGGATCGAAGGGAGCGTCATTGCTGTTCATCATCAATCTTTGGTGGATTGATCAGCCGTTCTTGCTGAATTGCACGGAACACTTCATCAATATGCATGGTGTAATCGAGCGACGTATCCTGAATGAGGTGAAGTTCGGGAATAAACCGCATATATCCCATCTCTTCAGCAATTCGCTTCCGCAAAAAGCCACGTGCTCGCTGTAAAACTGCCATTGTCGCCTCACGTTCTTCCGGCGAACCCATCACCGAAATACGAACCTTTGCGTGCTGAAGATCGGCACTCACTTCGACTCCGGTCACTGTGGCAAAACCAACGCGCGGATCTTTCAATTCTTTCTGTATCACTTCGCCGAGAATACGTTGCATCGTATCGGCAACTTGTTGTAATCGTTGTTTTGCCATAGGGTTACTCGCTTTCTTTACTTTATGACCTGTGAAACAGGCGTCAACGCCTGATGTGAAGAGAAAGGAGGTAATCAAGGACTCGCAACATCGTTGCACACCCCGCAGGGCAGGTTTACAAACCAACCCAGACGGGGTATGCAACGTTCAGAGTACAGGCACAACGTTAAACGCACAACAGTCGTACCAGAGCTTAGAGTGACGCTGCGACCGTCTCCTGACGATAGAACTCCAGCGCATCACCGATCTCAATATCGTTAAAGCCTTCAACAATCAGACCACACTCATAGCCAGCCGTCACCTCACGCACATCGTCCTTAAAGCGTTTCAGTGACGAAATCTTACCATCGTGGATCACCACACCACGGCGCAAGACGCGCACATTCTGACCGGTGCGTGTAACTTTACCATCAGTTACGTAGACACCGGCCACGACCTCGCGGGTCGGTAATCGGAACGTATTGCGCACTTCGGCATAGCCTTCAACCACCTCTTTAACGGTTGGCGCCAGCATACCGGCCATTGCCTTCTTCAGATCATCCTGCAACTGATAAATGATGTTGTAGAAGCGAATATCAACCCCATGCTGCTCGGCATGCCGACGGGCGGCTGGATCGGGGCGGGCGTTGAAACCGATGATGATCGCGTGGCTGGCCAGAGCAAGATTGACATCCCCCTCGGTAATAGCGCCAACCCCACGGTGGATGATTCGGGTTTGCACTGCCTGCTGAGACTGGTTCAACTGCTCGATCAGGTGTGCGATAGCGTCAAGCGACCCTTGCACGTCAGCTTTCAAGATCAGGTTCAATTCTTTCACCTGCCCTTGTTTCACCTTGCCAAACAGCTCTTCGAGGCTGGTACCACGGACAGTAGCCGCCATTGCTTCAGCCCGTTGCTGGCGCTGACGCTGCAAGGCAATTTCACGCGCCACGACCAGATCGTCCATCACCTGCAAAATGTCACCAGCCTGTGGTACACCTTCTAGGCCAACAATCTCCACAGGAGTTGATGGTTCAGCGTGGCGGAGACGTTTCCCACTATCGCTAAACATCGACTTAATCTTACCGGCGACGCACCCGACCAGCACATTATCCTCAAGATGAAGGGTTCCGTTCTGGATCAGCACCGTTGCAACCGGCCCACGGCTCTTGTCCAGCTTTGCTTCGATGATGGTGCCGACTGCCGGAGCATTCGGATTAGCACGCAGATCTTCAAGATCGGCTACCAGCAAGATCATCTCTAACAGGCCATCGATATTGATTTTCTGACGTGCAGAGACATGCACGCAGGGCACATTTCCACCGTATTCTTCAACAATCACGCCGATATTTGCCAACTGCTGCTTAATCCGATCAGGGTTGGCCGTCGGGAGATCGATTTTATTAATCGCCACGATCATCGGTACGCCGGCGGCTTTCACGTGGGCAATCGCCTCTTCAGTCTGTGGCTTCACGCCATCATCAGCCGCAACCACCAGCACCACAATATCAGTCACTTGGGCACCACGAGCACGCATGGCGGTAAACGCCTCGTGTCCTGGTGTATCGAGAAAAGTGATCTTCCGATGATTAACCTCAACCTGGTAAGCACCGATATGCTGAGTAATGCCACCAGCCTCACCTTCGGCTACCCGTGTCGAGCGAATCGCATCGAGCAGCTTCGTCTTCCCGTGGTCAACGTGACCCATGATAGTTACTACCGGTGGTCGCGGACGCATCTCTTCGGGGGGTTGCGCTTTCAACACCTCTTTGATGTCTTCAACGATACCCGCCATTTGTTCGGGTACAATTTCAGTCGTCTCAACTCCAAAATCGGCCATGATCAGCGCCGCCGTCTCGTAGTCGATCTGCTGGTTGATATTGGCCAGTATTCCTCCTTTGAGCATCGCCTTCAGAATATCGGCAGCACCAATCCCAGTGGCTTCAGAGAGTTCACGTACCGTCATCACGGGTGGTAAAGCTACTGGCCCACGAGGACGAACCACCGGTCGCGGTGTTGCTGGCGTTGGTGGACGGCGCAACACATGATCGCGCTCACGTTCTTCAGGTTGTTGACGGCCACGGGCCGACTGTGCATTCTGATTACGGCCACGGGCATTGTTGCTCCCGCGTCCAGCCGCTGGGGTTGGAGCACCGCGAGCAGGTGGTGTCGTTGTGTTACGGGCATTCGCCGCTCCACCGGTTTTTCCGGCGCCGGTAGCCGGTGTACTGCGCTGAGCTACCGGCGTGGTTTGATTACGACCAGATGTCGCAGGCCGGCCACTTCCGGTAGACTGATTCCCTGCCGAACGACCGGTACCTGACGACGCATTCGGATTGCGTCCGGTACTGGTATTAGGTGAGCCGGTAGCGACACGATTATTGCCTGCCTGGCCGGTGCTGCGTCCGGTACCCGTTCCCGTACTTCCTGTATCACGTCGTGGTTTATCGCTCATCGTCATCATCCTTTCTGAGGAGAGCAACCTGGAAAGATTGATCTCCCTCACTATTCAGGTACAGGTACGTCAACGGCGCCGATAGCAGCAATTGAGCCAGTTGCAGACCGACATCGGTCAATTACATTGCTGATGGTCTATTACGTACAGCGAGCCATCGCTAACGTGCATGGGCGACAGGCTACTCGGCTACCGTTGACTCCCTCTCCTGAAGGAACTGCTGTCCTCTTGCTTCGATTGCTGCCCGATCCTCGGGATGCAACGCCGCAATCTTCAACGCCCGCTCAATCGCATTGCGGCGCAAGGCCTGGCTCCAGCAGGCAGGATTGTGGCACAAATATGCACCACGTCCGGGCTGCTTGCCAGTTGGATCGATAGAAACACGCCCATCAGCACGACGCACCAGACGAATCAATGCTCGCTTGGCATCACTTTGTCGGCAGACGATACACATCCGTTGTGGTACGTGCCGTGGGCGTGGCCCACCGGTCTTGAGGTTGGCCGCCATGAGCTTACTCCTCATCGGGCGATGCCTGTCCACCTTCCTGCAAGATATAAGAAGCGAACAGGCGATCATTGTAGTAAATAAAAATCATCTGCGATGTAGCGCGCACGTGCACCGTTTCACCAATCAGATCATTTCCGAGCGGGCCGTAGCGATGACCACGATAGCGAATAGTGCCGTCTGGTTGCACAATCCGTGTTTCAACCGGAGCCATCGCCAGTTCAGCCTCAATCGCCATCTGTTCAGCTTCAGCTTCGGCCCGTGCCTCAGCCGCCGCCCGTTCCTCTTCGAGCAAGGCGGAAGCACTCTTGATATCGATCTTCCAGCCCGTCAACTTAGCTGCCAGACGCACATTCTGCCCTTCCTTACCGATTGCGAGCGACAACTGCTTATCGGGCACAATAACCAGGGCAGTGTGTTCGTGATCGTTCAGATGCACTTCAACCACCTGTGCCGGTGAGAGGGCGTTAGCAATATATTCACGTGGATCGGAAGCCCATTGCACGACATCGATCTTCTCGCCATTCAGCTCATTCACGATGTTCTGAATACGAATACCCCGCATGCCAACGCACGAACCGACTGGATCGATCCCCTCTTGCCGGGCAACAACTGCAACCTTCGTGCGCAAACCCGGCTCGCGAGCAATGGACTTGATCTCAACGACGCCGTTGTAAATTTCGGGTACCTCCATCTCGAACAGACGGAGGATCAGATTCTTGTGCGCCCGTGAGGCGATCAAGCGTGGACCACGTTCATCTTTTTTAACCTCCATCAGGTAGACCTTCAGGCGCTGCCCGTGATAATACCGATCGTTGGCAACCTGCTCTTTAGGTGGAATAATTGCCTCGGCCTTCCCCAATTCGAGGATGACATTGCCGCGCGGACCGTTGTTCCGCTGCACCGTGGCCGTCAACAACTCACCTTCGCGATCTTCAAACTCGCTATAGATGTAGTTGCGCTCGATCTCTTTGATTCCCTGCAACACAACTTGTTTGGCCGTTTGCGCAGCAATTCGACCAAAATCGCGTGGCGTTGTCTCGACCAAGACCGCTTCACCGATTTGAGCATCGGGCTTAATGCGCCGAGCCGATTCGAGATCAATCTCAAATCGCTCATCATAGACCTCATCGACGACCTGTTTTTCAGCGTACACCCGTGCCACACCACTGATCGGATCTAGCTTCACAACGACCTCAACGGCCGGCGGATTGGGGCCTAACAAGCGCCGGTAGGCGCTTACCAGCGCTTTCTCCATCACCTCAATAATGGCTTCTTTTGGAATACCGCGCTCAGATGCAATTTGAGCAATCGCTGCGTAAAAATCGCTTTTCATCGCTATAACTCGCCTGACAATAAGAAAAGTGGGTATGACCCACTTTCCACCCGAACAACGCAGACTGCTGCGCCAAACCACTGCCTATTGACAGCGGAAGCGGCTTATTAGCGGTACTCACAGACGGTTCATCGCGCTTCCCTGAACGGCCTGATGAGACTGTCGCTCATCTCGACAGCAGCGAGTGTCAAGCAGGCGGTTGCACATACCCACGGTTCATGCAACCTTACTCCACAAGTCAAGTATATCACCTCTGATCGGCTTTTGCAAACGTTTCTTGAACGAATTTTCGCTGCCTGATCGAACGAATGTTTGTATCGTCACGTCGTTCATCACGAAGATGTGGTATAATGAGCAGATGAGCGGCGAGCGAATGAGCAAACGCATGCGCCAACCGTTGTATGTAACTGATGCATTGGCTGTCGGCTATACTGCAATCCACCGTCAGCCTTTCATTTTGCTCTTCTCGATTGGGTTGAGCGTCTATCTCTGGCTCGGTCGTGCAATTGGGCTGGCATTGCCACCCAATGATGTGCAGGGTATCGTCGCCCAATGGCTCGGTACCCTCCACGCGATAGATGCACGGACATTATTGCTTATTACCAATATGATCCCTTTTCTGGCGCCAGGGCCGGCAGCTATGCTGCCGCCACCGATCTATCTCCCGGTTGCCCAATTTGTTAGTGCGGTTGTTATTCTTAATCTGATAGCACTAAGCTTGAGTAGCAGTTTCATGGTTCTCTTGCGCCAGATGCTGCTAAATGAACGGCCTGCGTGGAAGATCACGCTGGTGCGTAGCCTGACGGTTGCATACCATCTGGCAGGCTTCTTCGGGATCGTTGGTGGTGTGCTTGGGCCACTGTTTGGATTAAGTGTGTTGATTGTGTTCTACATTCCTGCGGCAACACCGTTCATATATAATGGATGGATCCTGCTGGGCATCTTTGCCCTAGTAGGATTCGGTCTGACACCAGAGATTATCATTCTACATAACGAACGACCAGTCGCAGCACTGCGCAAGAGCTGGCAACTTGCGCGCCGGCGCTGGTTCGCAATTGCCACGTTTCTGGCTGTCTGTACCATTGTCGAAGTTGGATTCGCCCAGATCTGGCGTGCGCTGGCAACTCAGCCGGGCTGGCTGGCGCCAGCCATTATTGGGAATGCCTACATCGGTAGCGGCCTCCGTGCCGCTCGCCTGCAATTTTACCGCGCCCACGCTGCGACAGTTGCTTAGTCGTAGTCGGCGCAAACGTGTTGGACGACGAGGTACACAGACTATGACGAGTGAACGACCAATAACCTACGATGAGAGTCAGATTCAGGTGCTTGAGGGCATGGAAGCTGTCCGCAAGCGACCTGGGATGTACATTGGCCCAACCGATATTAACGGCCTGCACACGATGGTGCGCGAGGTCGTTGATAATTCGGTTGATGAAGTCATGGCCGGACGAGCAACTAGTGTGAGCGTGACTATCCACCGTGATGGTTCGGTGACGGTTAGTGATGATGGTTCAGGGATTCCGGTCGGTATCCACCCGAAAGAGGGGATCAGCACGCTTACCCTCGTTATGACTCGACTACACGCCGGTGGAAAGTTTGGTAGTGGTGGCTATAAGGTCTCGTCTGGTCTGCATGGCGTTGGTGTCTCGGCAGTCAATGCGCTTTCAGCCTACATGCGGGTTGATGTCTACCGCAATGGTCGTCACTACTACCAGGAGTATCGTGCCGGCGTGCCGGTAACCGATGTTATTGATCTCGAACCAACTGACCTCCACGGCACCACCACACGCTTTTTGCCCGATACCACGATCATTCAGACGCTCGACTACAATTTTGATACGCTAGCGCAGCGCTTCCGCGAGATGAGTTATCTGAACAAGGGTCTGCGCTTTAAGTTCGTTGATGAACGAACCAATCGCGAACTTAACTTTTACTTTGAAGGTGGGATCGTTTCGTATGTGCGCCACCTCAACAAGGATAAGACGGTTCTCCACCGTCAGCCGTTTTATGTCGAGCGAATGGTAGACGATGTGATGGTGGAGATCGCATTGCAATATACCGACTCGTTTGACACCGATAATGTCTATACCTTTGCCAATAACATTAATAATGTTGACGGTGGTTCGCATCTGTCGGGGTTTCGTACCGCACTGACGCGCGTTATCAATAATTACGCACGGGCGAAGGGATTACTGAAAGAAAATGAGAGCAATCTCACCGGCGATGATGTGCGCGAGGGATTAACGGCAGTGATCAGCGTTAAGCTGAAAGACCCCCAGTTTTCGTCGCAAACCAAAGAGAAGTTGGTGAGTCCGGAAGCTGCGAGTGCCGTTGCTACCGTCTTTAGCGATGCGTTCAGTGCCTGGCTCGATGAAAACCCCACAGAAGCGCGCCGGATCATCGAGAAGGCTATTTCGGCTGCACGAACCCGGCTCGCAGTGCAGAAGGTGCGCGAGACGGCTCGCAAGAGTGCAATGGAAGGATTTTCATTGCCTGGAAAGCTGGCCGATTGCTCTGATCCGAACCCGGCCCGCTGCGAGCTGTACATCGTTGAGGGAGATAGCGCAGGTGGCACTGCCAAACAGGGACGTGACCGTCGTTTCCAGGCAATTCTGCCGTTGCGGGGCAAGATTTTGAATGTCGAAAAGAGTCGGCTCGACCGCATGCTGTCGAATACGGAAGTACGAGCGTTGATTACGGCTATCGGAACCTCGATTGGCGATCAGTTTGACCTGAGTAAGCTGCGCTACCATCGTATCTTTCTGATGACTGATGCTGATGTTGATGGTAGCCACATTCGGACGCTCTTGCTGACCTTCTTCTTCCGACATATGCGTCCACTGATAACGAACGGACATCTTTTTATCGCCCAGCCGCCACTGTACCGGATCAGGCATGGCCGTGAACAGGTGTATACCTATTCTGATGCCGAGCGGGATGCGTACTTGAGTAAGCTGCCACCCGGGACAAAAGTGGAGATTCAGCGTTACAAAGGTTTGGGTGAAATGAATGCCGAGCAGCTTTGGGAAACGACGATGAACCCGCAAAATCGGGTGATTCTCCAGGTTACCTTAGAAGATGCAGCCCGTGCCGATGAGACTTTCACGATGCTAATGGGTGATCTGGTGCCGCCGCGACGACGATTTATTCAAACCCATGCGAACGAGGTTGTCGAGTTAGATATTTAACAGCGAGTGGGTAACAAGCGCATTGGCAAAGCGAGGGCAGGCAACCCTCGCTTAATTTTTATGTCAAATGAGAGCGCTGCCTGACGATTCGCCATCGATCACGATGGCAACCGTGCAACCTAGCACACCGCTCCTGCGTACATAGTGTCACAGATCATCATGTTCGAAGAGGAGGCATTCAATGACGGTCGATCCATTTTCGCTACCACCCGTAACCCCTCAGTCATCACGACGCAGTAATCTCCCCTTACTTATTGCCGGTATATCGGTCGGGGTATTACTGATCGCCATTGGAGCAGGCGCTCTCCTGTTTAATTTGCTTACTCAGCGTTCAAGCAGGATTCCGGAATTGCTGCCAGCCGAGACCCAAATCTTTGCTGCGATCACCCCCAATCTAAGCGACTTACCCAACATTGACCGCCTGCGCCGTGCCTTCCCTGAAACATTCGATTACCAGAACGACCAGACCACATCCGATCTGCTTGCTGAGCAATTTGGGGTTTCATTCAACGAAGATATTGCGCCGTGGATCGGTGCTGAAATGGCCCTCGCGGTATACGGCATACCGGTTGAACGCATTGTTGATCCCAATGTAGGAAACCTGGACTCGCCGTTTGGTCTCCCAACACCACCAACATCCGTGAATGATGATGCGATCAGCGAAGGGAACATCCTGCTCATTGTAAGTATACGCGATCAGCGCGCAGCACAGGCTTTTCTCGATAAACAGCGTACCTTCCGTGAGAGCAAGGGTGAACGCTTTACCAGCAGTACAACCAATGGCATTACCATTTATGCGAGTGATACGCCAGACAGTGCGTTTGCTGCGTTTGCCCTCGCCCGCGATATGGTTGTCTTTGCCAACAAGCCCGATGGAATTGCAACCTTGATTCAGCAACCGGCAGATACCTCACTGGCTCGAAATACGTCGTTTCAAGCCACCGTCCAAAGTTTACCAAATGATCGCATTGGTACGATCTACATCGCCGGGAACACGATTGCACAGGTGTCACAAACCGCTATCGATGCGTTCGATCTGAGCAACACGGCATCGTTTGTACGCGATGCTGTGACAATCGGACAGGCTATGCACGGTGTTGGGCTAACAATGGCGGTGACCGAAGATGGATTACGCTTCGATGCAACGGCAGTTCTGGATCAGGCGCGCTTAGGTGGTGAGTTACGCGAACGCCTCAAAACATTCCGACCGGCGGTATCACCAGAACGCGCCGGTAACGTCAGCAGTGATGCGGTAGGTGTGATCAGTTTTGCTATTCCCGCCGATTGGGGTCAGCAACTACGTGATCAACTGGCCGCTTCGCCCGATACTACCAACACCCTACGCGATCTCGAACGTAGCCTCAATATCGACCTGGAACGTGATCTGTTTCGTTGGTTTCACGGTGAAGGAGTTATTACCATTCTCCCTAACGATAGCACTGATTTGCCGGTTGGTGGCTACTTTGCTTTACAGGTAGCCGATCAGTCGGCAGCTCAAGATGGGATGCGAACGCTGACAACCCTCATCGAAGACTTGATCGGGGTCTCGTTCGAGGACGTTTCAATTGGACGAACACAGGTACAGGCAATCACCGAGGGAGATTTCTTTATCGGTTACGGCTTTAACGGTCGTGATCTGGTCATTGCCGTGGGTCGTTCGGCGATGGAGGCTGCATTTGGGGCCGAAAAGAAACTGGCGAGTGTTGCTACCTACACCGATGCACTCAAGGCCATGCCGTCACCAAACGCCGGTGTTATTTATGTAAACTTAAAGTCTGTCCGCGATCTAAGCAAGGGGCTTGGTAACGATGTCGATCCAGAACTCGATCGACGACTGTCCCCATTTCAAGCACTGACAACGAGTGGTACCGTTGGGATCAATGATCGTGGTGTGGCACGTGGCACACTTCTCTTGAGCATTACGCCTTAAAAATCAGGCGTATCTTGTGTGTAGGGGATCATTGGGTAAGGGCGACACATACGTCGCCTTTACCGTGTCGTCAGGTGTGTTCATTGGCGAATGCACCTCCCCTTTCCGTTTGGGTCAGGTGGAAGATGAGGGAGTTGCCCTACCATACGCCGATGGGGATGGATCAACGCACCGGCGAGATAGCTGGTTGCAGACCTCTGTTGATACAGGTGCTGTGGGAACTCCTCTCTCGCATCATGCCTCTTCTCTCTCTTTACCTCACTGCTCACAGGTAGATGAAAAATGGTACGATAGATAGGTAGTCACTTGAAAGAGGAGTAACACTGATGACTCAACAACCTCCGCATCGGTACCTCGGCAAAGCTCGCAAATCGGTTGATGGCATTGAAAAAGTAACCGGACGCGCTCGTTATGCCGGTGATGTTTACCTTCCCGGCATGCTTCACGGCAAGCTAGCCCTGAGCATGTACGCCCATGCGCGGATTGTGAAGATCGATACGACTGCGGCAAAAGCCATTCCTGGTGTGGTTGCGGTATTGACTGCGCACGACTTGCCGGTTCGCCAACACCAGCCTTCATCGCGGCAAACGACCACCCTGGCCCGCGAGGTGGTACGCTACCGGGGTGAACCGGTCGCGCTGGTGTTAGCCACGCACCTGGCAGCGGCAGAAGATGCGGTCGCTGCATTACAGATAGACTACGAACCACTCCCTGCTGTGGTGACGCCAGAAGCTGCCCTTGATCCGGCAGCACCGGTTATCTGGCCTCAAGGTGCGCCGCAGGCTGATTCTGATCTTACGGCAACGCATGCGGCCGTTGCCCGTGGCGAAGAACAGAACGGGCATACGGTCTCAAATGTACACGAGCGGAAGCGGTTTAGTCGCGGTGATGCGATGACTGCCTTAACCGCAGCCGATGTGGTTGTAACAGGCACATACCGAACCTCAATCGTCCATCAGGGGTATCTGGAACCACACGCTGTTGTGGCCGATATTGACCCGCTACGTCGTCAGATTATGTTGTATACCAGTACGCAAGGACAATTCGGGGTACGTGATGAGGTTGCCCGTCTGTTGGGGCTGCGGCCGAGTCAGGTTACCGTTGTACCGATGACGGTAGGCGGCGGTTTTGGCGCCAAGTACGGCATTCTCGAACCGTTGGCTGCGGCGGCGGCGATGGCTGTTGGACGTCCGGTACGCATCGTTCTTGATCGGAGCGAAGATTTTCTCACTACGACGCCATCGCCGGCAAGCACGATCACGCTCAAGCTGGGGGCTACCCGCGAAGGCATCCTTACCGCACTGGTTGCCGAAATCGTGATCGACAATGGTGTGTACCCATTTACCCTCGGCGGTATCATGAGCACGCTGCTGGGTGGGTACTATCGTTGTCCGAACGTACAGATTGATGTTGTGGAAGTGCTAACCCATAAACCACAGGCTGGCGCTTATCGTGCGCCGGGCGCGCCACAAGTCACGTTTGCGCTCGAATCGAGCATTGACGAGCTGGCCCATCGCTTAGGGCTTGATCCGATCGAGTTGCGAATGCGCAATGCAGCGACCACCGGTGATCCGATGGGGAATAACGATCCCTGGCCGTCGATGGGTCTTACAAAGGTACTGGAAGTCGCTGCTGCACATCCGCTCTGGCGTAACCGCACGCCAGGGAGTGGTGTTGGGATGGCTATTGGCGGCTGGCCGTGTGGAATGTCGCCAGCCGCAGCGGTCTGTCGGGTTGATACCGATGGAATAGTACGGGTTCACGTCGGATCAGTAGACATTTCGGGCGTCAATAGTAGCTTTGTGTTGGTAGCGGCTGAGATTTTGGGAGTACCACCGGAACAGGTTGAAATTGTCGCCGGCGATACCCGCAGCGGACCGTTCGCCGGACCGAGCGGCGGTAGTCAGATCACGTATAGCGTCGCCGGGGCAGTTGCTGCGGCAGCCCGCGAGGCACGTCGTCAACTGCTGGAGATCGCCGCTGATATGCTTGAAGCTCGGATTGATGACCTGGATATCCGAGAGGGAGAGGTTCTGGTCCGTGGCGTTCCCGGGCGTTCGCTACCTATCGGCGAGGTAGCCCGCCGTGCCCAAGAACAACCGGGTGGACCAGGGCCGATTGTCGGTGAAGGTCGGGCAGCACCGGCCGAAAATGCACCGGGTTTTGTTGCACATATTGTTCAGGTGGCAGTTGATCAGGAAACCGGTCGGGTACAGCCGTTACGGTATGTTGCTATTCAGGATGTTGGCTTCCCACTCAACCCACTGATGGTAGAAGGACAGATCCACGGTGGTGCGGTGCAAGGGATTGGTTGGGCACTACACGAAGCCCTGCGCTACGACGAGCGCGGTGAATTGCTCACAGCCAGTTTGATGGACTATACCCTACCCCGTGCAGCCGACGTGCCCTCGATTGAGGCCGTTCTCGTAACTAATCCGGCACCCAACGGCCCCTTTGGTGCACGAGGCGTGGGTGAGCCACCGATCACCGCCGGCGCAGCGGCTATCGCGAACGCCATCCGTGATGCGACCGGCGCGCGCATCTATGAGCTACCAATGCGCGATGAGATTGTTTTTCAAGCGATTCGGCAGGTA
>JAGHYT010000121.1:0-11947 GCA_017743535.1 Chloroflexus sp. | reverse complement strand
GCGTACCCAGGTGTGATGAAGAACGCTGAAAACTCTGGTACGTCTCCTCGAATTATCGTATCGGGTTTCCCAACAGAGCAGGCTGGTGGCAGAGAGAACGGGGGTAAGGTGCCGACTGCCTACAGGTGTTTGCTACGCTCTGCGCCCGCTGAGCAGCAAATAGGCGTACAACAACATACCTGAACCGATTGAGACTATCATTTTGACCGGAAATGGCAGATTCGTTGGCGAAATAAAACTTTCGATCATACCGGCGGCGACTAGAATGAGGGCACAGCCGATCACCAGCACGACGGCCCTTTTACCCGCTACAACCAGTGCCCCACGCCGACTGAGTGTGCCGGGGCGGAGGATCGCCCAGCCTAATTGCAACCCGGCACCACCAGCAATAAAGATCGCACTGAACTCAAGCGTAATATGACCAATGATAAAGTTCCAGAGGTTATCGGCAAAATCAAAACGTTGCGCAATACCGGTTACCGTACCAAAAAGTAATCCATTAAATATCAAGATGTACGCTGTGTACAATCCTAATGTTACACCACCGGCAAACGCTCTGATTGTAACATTAATGTTATTGGTCATAATTTCGGCAGAAGCTGCCGCCGGGCTTTCATTGATTTGCTGCCACCACTCTTCGCCGGCCCGAATCTGTTCGGTGAGCATCGCTACGTCGGGAACAAGGGCCTCACCGAGCGTTGGATCGCGAAACGTTATGATGAAGGCGGCAATTGCCGGTAAGAAGAACAACAACGCGGCGATCAGCGTCATCGGCCAGGTTGTTCGGAATGTGTGTGGGAGTGTGGTTTGAAAAAAGGTGATGATGCGTTGGGTTTCGTTATAGCGGTAGATAATCCCATGCGCACGGGCAACAATCTGATTAAGGTAATCGGTGACCATGTGATCGGGATAATCCCGGCGAGCTATGGCCAGATCGGTACAGGCTTGACGGTACAATTGCCCAAGTTCACGCAATTCAGCGGCTGATAAGTGGCTAATACCACCACTACCGCGATTGATAAGCTCCTCAAGCCGCTTCCATGACGCTGAACGTTGCTGAATGTGTTGGTCAGGTCTCAGCATTGCTTCATCAGGGTTCCTACCGCAGGTGATTGACCGAGCAGGACGGCGGTTAATCGTTCGGGTATCGGCCCGATCAGCCAGACTTCCAGATCAGGGATGGCCTCAACCAGTTGCCACATGAACTCGATCTTACTGCGCATACCACCGGTCACATCGGCTGCCCGTGAACCGCCGGTCTGTGATAATACCTGGGCAATATTTTCCTGCGTAATCAATGGGATCGGTTGAGCGGTTGGATCGCGGTGCGGATCAGCAGTGTACACCGCCTGCTCCCCCACCAGAATGATTCGCTGTGGACGCAGCGGGCTCCGTAGGGCGAGGAAGCTCAGCAGGGCTTCGGTAGAAATAATCGCTGTCCCTTGCGTTTCATCAAAGGCAACATCACCGTGAATGACCGGTATCAGCCGACGCTGTAACGCTTCGTATATCGGCGTGGTCTCCCAATGAGTAATTTGACCGTTCGCACTACGGAGTGAGGCCGATGGCTGTAGGCTAACAGCCGGTACATCAGCCTCTAGAAGTGTATCAACAACAATGCGATTGAGTCGTAGCGCTGCCGCGGCAGTCAGGGCGAAGCCGGTATGATCGGCATCGAGCGGTATACCACGGTGTACCCCGTAACGTGCTGCATAGTGGTGACCAAAGGAACCGCTGCCGTGCCCCAGCACCAATGCCAGCGCCGGATTGGCGGCACGTGCCGCCGCAACAGCCTGTGCCAGCCGCTGAATAACGTCCAGATTAGCTGACTCACGACCGGTTTTGTCGGTGATAACGGAACCACCAAATTTAATAAAGGTATACACAGCCGTTTATGACGGAAAGAACATCAAGACAGCCAGTACAGTGATACCCCACAATACAATGCTGATCGCTAACGGACGATCTTGCAAGACTAGGTCTTCGGGTGCGCCGCCGCCATCACGCTGATAGATCAAATACAGATAGCGGAAAATTGCATACACCACAAACGGAACAGTGATCATGAGCATCGGAAATGGTTTTTGCGGGGCAACCGGTGCTGAAAACGCTGTCATGCTATATGCCATAACAATACTGGCAGTAACGATTGATTGCATCTGATCGAGTAACGGTATCGAATACTCGGTCAGGATACGGCGATGGTTTCCGGCTCCATTTTCGAGCAATTTCAACTCGTGACGGCGCTTCCCAATCCCGAGGAAAAGCGCCAGTAATCCCATACAAACGATCAGCCATGGTGTGATAACAATATCAATCACCGCTGCCCCGGCAATCGCTCGTAAAATGAAACCGGCGGCAATGATCAGAATATCAAAAATGACGACATTTTTCAGCCAGTAACTGTACAAAAATCCTTGTACAACGACATATACGGCCAAAACAATTGCAAAATCACTATCACCATCGAGCCATAGCGCCAGCGGAAAGACGCTCACGATCAATATTGCGGCAGTGATTGCAGCCAGAGTCGGGCTGAGAATACCGGCAGCCAGTGGCCGATGACGTTTTTTCGGGTGGGCCCGATCTTTCTCCATGTCAACCAGATCGTTAATCAAGTAGATGGCACTAGCAGCCATACAGAAGGCAATGAATGCGCCAATCACCCGCAATAATTGCAGTGGTTCGTTATACCAGAGCCGCCCTTCAGAAAAGGCAATCGCCGCAAACACGAACACATTCTTGATCCACTGCCGTGGACGCATGGTGCGCAGCAGAGCGCGTAATGATTGCGCACTAAATGGGGCAAGACGCTCGATGGGTTGAGAACGTGAAAGATTATCCATTGTTCGTTTGTTGTGTCCTCATCCATTGCAAACCTGCCTTGATTGTACCCGACAACGGTACCAATCGTCAATGCGAGGGTGTTGGAAGTGGAGCTTTTCAGCGTTCTCAGTTTCAAGACGCTTTTGATAACCGGACAATACACAGTGGAGGTACACCGACAAAACGCCCGCATCCGCTGTCGATGACTCGCGCAATCACCTGGGTGTGACATCGGAGGCGTCGGCTGGCGCGTGCGCACACCATCGGAGACGGGTTTGGAACCGGTCTCTGCTGTGCACTGAGGGAATGAGCAACAAGATCACGTAGACCACTGTTGGAATAGGAAGTAGCCTCTCTCCTCACTGTTGTCGAGGAGGATGAAAACGTTGAAAGGGCTTACTCTTCCAGGGTTGCCAGGATACGATGTACCCGCACAGCCAACCAGAGTGCAAAATGCTCTTCGGCATTATCGAGATCCATGCCACTGATCTCTTTGATCCGTTCTAGGCGGTAGAGCAGGGTATTGCGGTGCACGTGCAAGGCTTCTGAAGTAGCGCGCAAATTCCCAAGGTTGTTGAAGTAAGCTTCAAGGGTTTTGATCAGATCGGAATGTTGCCGTTTGTCGTATTCAGCCAGGTTCGAGAGCGTTTCCCGATAAAACGACCACAACTCTGGCGTTTCACGCAGACGAATCAGGAGGCGATACACTCCGAGATCACCAAACGCCAATACCCGGTCATTGCCAAAAATCTGCCGACCGAGACTCAACGACTGTTCAGCCTCTTCAACCGAACGCCGCCACTCATTCAGTTGAGCAGCCGGCATACCAATGGCGATGATCACGTTCGGATGATCAATCCGTAATCGTTCACGCAACTGCTCGGCTAGTTCGCGTATGCGCGTTACGCTTGTGGTCGGTAGCATGCAGAGCACATTACTTTCGCGACGGGAAACCGGTGCGTTAATGCCCAGTCGTTTCAACTCGTTCTGGACATTCGTCGCTGCGCGCGCCAGTGTTGCCGGGCCGGCGTCGTCGATATGAACCAGCATCGCGGTGTGGGGCACATTGAGGGTATACCCTAATTCTTGTCCACGCTGAATTGCTGCTGCCAGATCACCGGCTGAACCGGCTAGAATACCGGCAATAAAATCACCGCGTAATCGCTCTTCAGCCGCCTGTACTGCCTGCTCCTTTGCCAGTTCGAGCGCCAGCGCCAGGGCACCGCGTTGCGCCGCGGTACGATCCCATGCGTCAAGCATTGTCCCGGCAATAGCGACATAACCGGTCGGCAGGGTTGGATTACCGATTGGCTCTACCCAAATCTGCTGATTGAGTAGGGTTATTTCACCGCGCCCATTTGGGCGCAGTGCTTGTAAGGCCAGCCGTGCCTGCCCACGCCCACGCTGGGCTCGTAACGCGCCGTTCGGTGCGTAGCAAGCAACGCTCTGCCCGGTACGCTCGTACAAAATGTCGAGCAAGCCACCGATTCCACCCCCTTGCAATGAACACTGGGTCAAGAGATCGTAGAGGCGAGCTGCACGCCGCTCGAATTGAGCTTCGTAATCGGTAATTAGCCGGGTGATCTCTCGCTCGACCTCACGTAAGTCAACTCCTTCCGGGAGCTTCAACAACGGCAGACGCGCATCTTCGGCTGCTTGCTGATCTTCAGCAGTAATGTCGCCCAGTACAGCGACACCGGCAATTGGTACCGGTGCCTGAGCCAGGCGGCGCACCAGCACGGCCAGCGTTAGTCGTGGGTCGAGGGCGAGTGCGGCTTCAACCGATAGTAAGGCTAGCTCACCACCACGCAGTTCGGCAAAGGCCGGTAATGTAGCGCGCAGTGTGGCTATCCAGCTAACCTGACGCCCCAATCCGGCAGCGCCAGCTACAATTGTCGTTCCTTCTGGTAGCGCCAGACGAACGACATCACGAACGGTGATGGTTACCATAGTGATGAATCACAATCGTTTATCACCGAAAACCGTTAGTATTATACATTGTTCTTGTCCTTAGTGGGTAAGGTACTTGACAGACTTCGTCGCATCTGATACAATCTCATACACAATAATTCAAAATACAACTGTTTCTAAAACAACGAAGTTCTTCGCAATTCTATGACGCCATCTGGGCCAGAGCAATACCGTATGATCCAAGAAGTGTATGTCTTGCTGGATGATGGCGACCGTCGCTTGTTGCGTCAATTCCAGCTCAATCCAACCCAATATGCGGCGCTGTTGCTGCTGGCCGATCATGATGGTGTGCGGTTGTCAGATTTGAGTGAGCATTTGTTGATCGATAAGAGTAGCACCACTCGTCTGGTTGATCGTCTCAGTGCGTTTGGATTTGTTGAACGCATGGCCGATCCTAGTGACCGACGGGTGCAACGGATTGTGTTGACAAAGCGTGGCTATGAACATCTGGAGTTGGTTCGGGCTGCGTTTAGTGAATCGGTCGTGCGACGTTGGGCTGTTCTTGATCATACCGAGCATGAAACTCTGACTCACTTACTTTTGAAGCTCCGTCGCGAATTAACGATACTGCAACACGGTACAGATAGCTCGAAAGGAGGTGACGTACTGTCTAACCGCGATTGATAACACATATGCCCGTATCTGGTATGAAGCATTGATGCACTAGACAAAGGAGTTTCTTGTGAAGCGGTTAACCTTCTCGCTCATTGCTTTGCTGGCATTGTTTGCCACCTTGTTATCCGCCTGTGGTCAGGTAACCCCCGCTGCTCAACCGACGGCTGCCCCTGCTGCTCCAACTGCTGTCCCTGTTCAATCGACAACCGATGGAATGGCTATTACCGGCACTGTAACCCTCTGGCATGCGTATGGTACCGGAAGTGCTGAGGAAAAAGCGATTAACATTCTGATCGACCGGGCACGCGCTGCCTACCCGAATGCTACAATCAATGTTCTACAAATTCCGTTTGATCAGATATTCAACAAGTTCAATAATGAAGTTTCGTCGGGTGGTGGACCTGATATGTTCGTTGCTCCCAATGACAGCCTGGGCAGTCAGATCCGGGCCGGTGTTTTGGCCGATCTGAGCGAATATCAAAGTCGCCTAACCGATGTTGCCCCAACCGGTATTGCCGGTATGTCACTCAACGGCAAGCTGTACGGTATTCCCGAATCGTTCAAGGCTGTTGCCCTCTACTACAATAAGAGCAAGGTTGCCAACCCACCGGCCACCACCGACGAGCTGCTGGCCCTGGTGAAGGGAGGCAATACGCTCGTCCTCAATCAGAATGCTTACCACAACTTCGGTTGGCTACAGGCATTCGGCGGTCAGTTGATGGATGCTAGCGGCAAGTGCATCGCCGATCAGGCAGGTGGTGCCGAGTGGTTTGCTTACCTGAAGGCGCTCAAAGAAGTGCCGACCGTCACCTTCTCCACCGATGGTGGTCAGGCTGACTCACTCTTCAAGGATGGCAAAGCCGATATGATCATCAACGGCCCGTGGGTTTTGGGTGACTACCGTGCCGTCCTTGGTGATAACCTTGGCGTCGCGCCTATGCCAGGTGCAATAAAGCCGGCTGGTCCGCTCACCGGTGTTGATGGGTTCTACGTTAGCATTAATAGCCAGAATGTCGCAGGTGCCGTGGCGCTGGCGATGTTTTTGACCAGTCCCGAATCGATGAAGGTCTACGTTGATGAAGCTGGTCATGTTCCTGTCAGCACGAAGGTTGAGATTAGCGACCCGTTGGTACAGGCCTTTGCCCAAGCCTCTGCTACCGGTGTACCACGACCCCAGATTCCTGAACTTGACAACTATTGGGGGCCATTTGGTGATGCGATGACCAAAGTACTGGATGGTGGTGCTGATCCGAAGGCAGCAGTGACCGAAGCCTGTGCATTGATGAATACGGCGAATGGTAAGTAAGTCGAACGCTGTTGTCTAAACGTCGGGGCAGGTGCTAAACCTGCCCCGCTGTCACACCAACGTTGCTGCGCGTCTCTGTGATAGTGGCACAATGAACAGCGCGGAACAAGACGAGCAGCAGGAGTGATGGGCAGCATCTGGCGGGAGTGTCCGCATCTGCCAACTAGTGATCGATCTGGTTCCGCATAACGAGTGCGACAAACGATCAGCGTTCAGTGGTATCATTGAGCGATACCGCAATTAACCACTTTATACCGTTCAGTTCAAGCGAAGGGGAGGAAGCCGCATGGCAACCACAAATCCAGAGCTGACCTCACAACCGGTTCGGGTACTGCGTTCAGCTCTGTCCGAGGGGTGGAAACAACTGCGCACCCCATTGATCTACTTGCTGCCAGCGTTGGTTATTATGATGCTCATCACCTTTTACCCGCTGGCTTTTCAGGTCTGGATGTCGTTTACCGATTATGGGGTTATTAAAGAGGAGGGCAAGCAAACGCTCAATCCCTTTGGCCCTAACGGTACTACGCCACCAAATTATCGACCGGCTCAATATGTCGGTTTCAAAAACTATCTTGATATTGTTACGAACAACCCTCAATTTGTCGCTCGTCTAGGTGGGAATTTTGACTTTTGGCGGTTACTGGCCTTTAATCTATGGTGGACGTTCTCGAATGTTGGCTTCCACGTCGCTTTAGGCGTCATTATTGCCGTGTTGTTAAATGTTGAGGGGTTATGGGGACGTAAAATTTATCGGGCCATTTATATTTTACCCATGGTGTTACCCAATATTGTCGTTGCTACTGTCTGGCGCAATATGTTTGACGACCAGTATGGCTCGATAAATCAGTTGATCAACCTCTTCATCACACCATTCGGCTTCGACCCGGTCCAAATTCGCTGGTTTAACCAGATCCAAGACCCGATTCCCGGCATCGGTTTGCCACTCAGCTATTACGCAATGCTGATCGCGAACATCTGGCTTGGATGGCCATTTATGGCGATTGTGGCAACCGGTGCTTTGCAATCGATTCCGAAAGAGATGTATGAAGCGGCCAGTATCGATGGTGCTACCGGATTACAGCAATTCTGGCGCATAACTCTGCCACTCCTTCGTCCGGCAATGGTACCGGCAGCGATGGTCGGTATTGTTACTACATTTAATTTGTTCCACGTCATCTACTTTATGAGCGGTGGTGGTCCGCTTGGTCGGACTGAGATTATGGTGACGCAAGCGTTCAAACTGATCAATGTCAATCAGCTTTACGGGGTTGCAGCCGCTTTCTCGGTTATCATTGCGCTGGTTCTGATCCCGATCTTCTTGATAACGAACAAGATTTCACGCGCTACGGAGAGCTACGATGTCTAGTGTCATCATTCCCTCGCGCCGTTCGGGCAGCACAACCGCTGGCCGCCGATTGAAGTGGTGGCAACAGCTTGTGTTACAGGCCATCTGTCTCTTCATTGCGGCCACTGTGCTCTTTCCGGTGCTCTGGATCGTGAGTATGTCACTTGATCCACGGAATATTTCTCGTCCGACGGAGCTGAACCTGATTCCACCCGGCGCATCACTCCAGGCCTATTTGCAAGTGCTTGATCGCCCAACTGCTAATCCGGTGACGTTTGTCGAACTTGCGTTTAATAGTCTACGGCTGGCCGGTGGAGTTTCGGCATTTGCGTTATTGATCGGTGTCAGTGCTGCCTACGCCTTCTCGCGTTTTAAGTTTCCCGGTCGGCAGTTTATGATGATTGCTGTCTTGGCAATCACTGTCTTACCAAGCGTAGCCACCATTGCACCTCTCTTTGCGCTGCTGAATAGTATACGCATCAGTAGTGCCATCATGAGCATTGTGTTAATCATTGCTGGGTTGATGCTGCTCGGTCTGACCATTTTCGCCGTTGCGCCTGCAATTCGTCTAGGTTCTGCCGGGCCAGGCAATTATTTCTTCGGTGCGGTTGGGTTAGCGATTAGCTTTGGTCTGATTTTTAGTGGGCTTACCCCACCGCGCAGTGAGGTCTTCGTGTTACGGAACTCGTTGCTCGGCGTTGGTATTGCGATGGTGTCAGGTGCTCTCCCGTTTGCAATCTGGAATTTGAAGGGCTATCTTGATACAATCCCGAAGGAGCTGGAAGAGGCCGCTATTATCGACGGCGCTTCGCCTAATCAAGTCTTTTTCCAGATTGTGTTGCCACTCGCGACACCAGCACTGGCCGTCACAGGTTTTCTTGGTTTTACCAGCGGTTGGACTGAATTCTTTCTGTCGTGGCAGTTCTTGACCGATCCAAAAGATTTCACGCTAGCGATGTCACTCTATAATATGACCGGTCAGTATGCAGGTCAGATTCCATGGTCACGGTTTGCCGCTTTCTCGATCCTGCTCTCATTACCGGTCGCGATTGTCTATCTTTTGTTGCAACGCTACATTATTGGCGGCCTGACGTTAGGTGGTGTAAAGGGATAGGTGAGGCAGTTGCCCTGGTGAGCCTTGCGCTACGGAGCACGGTCAGGCAGCAGCTCAGATCGGGTTCCGTCTGCTCTCGTCGGTACGCAGGCCAGAGACATATGTTTAGGCAATGAGGAGGCTTTTTCAGATATGCGCTAGTGTGTCTCATTCTGTCTCTGCTGAGGGGTCAAGAACGGGTAAAATGCTTATAGAATATTTGTTCTAGTAATGCAACGTTCTTACCTCGCCGGTCTTGCCTGCGTTCAACGGTAGGCAGAGAACGGATGCGATACACCGTCCGTGCAGTGCATTCCAGAGGTTGCAGACGGATGCGTGAAATGCGCATGCTCATACCAGAACATGTATTGTTGTACAAATGTTCTGTTTGCTCGTGAGCCTCTGCACGGTGGGAGAGCAACTCTGCAACGGGGCTATCGTGCCCTGACACCATCCGGTGTCTCATCGTCCATATGCTATCTGCGCTTGATCGGTAACAGGAGTGAACGTAACGCCCTCTAATAGGGGAATGTTTGCGACAGATCACTCCTGCAATAGCAACGTATCGTGTTATTCCCGCAAGTTGAAATTCAAAGGATTGTTCACCGTGGAACAGATACACGTCTCGGCTGACTTTATTTTCGGAACAATGGCGACCGATAGTCGTCGATTAGGGTATGTGCGGGCAGAGATAGCGGGTATTTCTCACCGCTATCGGATGATACCGGCGGTACCACAAGCTGGTGATCCTGTCCGGCTCCTGGTTACATTAGGGCCATCGATTACCGCCGATCAGGTATGCGTTTACTATACCACCGATGGGAGTGAGCCAAATGGGAAACGTGGTGAGCCAGCACCGGGGAGTGCGGTAGCGGTTGGTCAGCGCATTGTCAGTCATTGGGATACTCTGCTCTGGGGGTATGCGGAAGAGTGGGCGATTGATTTGCCACCACAACCAAACGGCACCGTTGTTCGCTACCGGATCGAAGCCTGGTTACGCGAAGGAACCGAGTCGTTCTGGTATAGTGAAGTGATCGGTGCTACCGAAGGCGATGGAAGTGTGGTTGGTCATCCTGGGCCAGGAGATCATTATCTTCACGAGATGGGCGCAGAGTTTCATCTGACCTTCTTCCGTCGTCCTCGGACGTGCGCATATCGCGTGGGTGATGAGGGAGCACCCGACTGGCTCGGTGAGACATTGATCTACCATATCTTTATCGATCGGTTTCATCCTGGCCCTGGTCGTCAGTTTGCCAGTCCACCGACACCGATGGGTATCTACGGCGGTACACTGGCTGGGATCACCTCTCATCTTGACTACATCGCCAGTTTAGGTACCACAGCGATCTGGCTATCGCCACTGTTCCCTTCACCTTCACACCATGGCTATGACGCGACTGATTACTACGATGTCGAACCTCGTCTGGGAACAATGGCCGACCTGAAGCACCTAATCGCAGCAGCCCATGATCGTGGGATGCGAGTCATTCTGGATTACACCGCCAATCACTTTTCAAACCAGCATCCTATCTTCCGTCGGGCTATTAGCGACCCGCACAGCCCAGAACGGGAATGGTTTACCTTTACCCGCTATCCAGATCGATACGTCTCTTTTTTTGGGGTTGCTGAACTGCCACAGCTTGATCTGGATTATCCTCCAGCACGTCAGTTTATGATCGATGCCGCACGCTACTGGTTAGAACAGGGGATTGACGGTTATCGGCTCGATTACACAATAGGCCCTTCACACGATTTCTGGACGATGTTTCGGGCAGCACTACGAAGTGTCAAGTCAGATTGTGTGCTGTTGGGCGAGGCAGTTGATACGGCTGAGGTGCTGCGCTCGTATGTTGGTCGACTCGACGGTTGTCTAGATTTCCTCTTACTTCAGGCCATCCGACGCTTCTTTGCCTTCGATGAGATGAGCGCCAGTCAATTTGTGGTATTTCTCAACCGGCATTTACACTACTTCCCACCTGGCTTCTATCTACCCAGTTTTCTCGATAATCATGATATGAACCGCTTTCTGTGGATTGTGCGCGGTGATACTCGCCGTTTACGACTGGCCGCTCTATGTCAGTACACGTTGCCTCATCCACCAATCCTCTACTACGGCACGGAAGTTGGGCTAAGTCAGCGGCTCGATGTACGTCATGCCGATGGTAGCGGCCATCCTGAAGAGTCGCGATTGCCGATGTTGTGGGACGAGGATCAAGATCGCGAACTGCTCGAGTTTTACCGGCAACTTGGAGCATTGCGGCGGGCGACAACAGCAATCTGGCGTGGTGAACGTCGATTCATTCATATTGATGACCGGCACGGTCAACTGGCATACACTTGTACGGCCAATGGTGAAACCTGGCTGGTAGCACTTCAGCAGGCACCACACGCCGGTATGATTCCATTACCGTCAGGGCGCTGGGAGGTTGTGTTGGCTACCCAATCGGCCGACATCGTTGGCGGACGGATAGCATTACCGGCGTATGGGGGAGCTGTGTTGCGGCGAATCTAGGGCTTTTCAAGGTTTTCACCCTACCTGGCAGAGGTGCGGAGAGAGGAGAGAGAAACGGGAGCAGCAGAGGCGGGTTTCTAACTTCTCCCCAGTACGTGTGTGCAGTGGTGCTCAGCTTCCCGTTCTGTCAGCAGTCTCCCCAAGCCACTCTTCGCTCGTCGATCATGTCGTTAGCGTATGTTGGGTCGGGTTGAGAACTCGCCCATCGCATCCAGCACTCTGCTGAGGCGGGCCGGAGGCCCGCGCACCTAGGCGATGATGGCGGGGTGGCTTCTCAAG
>JAGHYT010000120.1:0-11963 GCA_017743535.1 Chloroflexus sp. | reverse complement strand
GGGAGCACAGACCTCCGGCTCGTCTCTTCCCCTGGGAGCGCGGGCCTCCGGCCCGCATTTTCCCCTGTGTGAATGAACGATGGTGCATTCTGTCAGCTACCCCACTCCCCTTCTCCCACGCTTGCAGGGGGAACCAGCACCGTCGGCAGGATGATACACGGTTTGCACAGACAGGATTGGTATTAGAGCCAGTACCGTGCATCTGCGACCATGGTGTTCGTGGACTAACGTTCTGTTCCGCCATCCGCCGCACGTTCCCCTTACCGGTCAGGCAGCGCCAGGCGCTATGCGTGACGGGTTAGGTGAGCGACGTTCACCCCGCGCTGCACGTTTCCCCTTCCTCTCCCCCACGAGGAGAGGAAGAGGGCCAGGGGGAAGGGGAGAGCCGCCAGGCGTGCTCCGCAGCACGGATACCGGACACGTTGGACACCCCTTCCGTCACTGCGAGCTGCCGGCCTGCATCACCTGCCAACGGTCGATGTGGACATCCGCCTGCGCTTCTAAATTGTACATTTAGTGTCTTGCGACGGGCTACAAACAATCTGAGCGCTCCCACACCTTGGGAGCGCCCCTCGTCACCCTTCCAAGCCAGAGACTAACCTACTGACCCTTCCATCTCAAGCTGGATGAGCCGGTTCAATTCAACGGCGTATTCCATCGGCAGCTCGCGAGTGAACGGCTCCATGAAACCCAGCACAATCATTGAGAGTGCGTCCGACTCAGAAATGCCGCGACTCATCAGATAGAAGAGCTGTTCGGCGCCAATACGACCCACGGTCGCTTCGTGTGCCAGTGTACACCGATCCTCCTCGATCTCGATATACGGAATAGTATCCGAGGCCGAATGCTCATCGAGGATCAGTGCGTCACAGTTGACGTTAATCTTCGCACCATAAGCCCCCGGTGCCACCTTAGCTAGACCACGGTAGGTCGTCTTGCCACCATCTTTGCTCACCGATTTGTTGGTGATCCGTGATGTTGTTTCGGGGGCGAGGTGGATCATCTTTGCACCGGCATCCTGGTGTTGGCCGCGACCGGCGTAGGCAACCGAGAGCACCTCACCACGCGCCTTACGACCCATCAGGTAGACCGAAGGATACTTCATCGTCAGCTTCGAGCCGATATTGCCATCGACCCACTCCATGCTGGCCTCTTCGTAGGCCACTGCCCGCTTGGTAACCAGGTTAAAGATGTTGTTTGCCCAGTTCTGAATCGTGGTATAGCGGAACTTACCACCCTTCTTGACAATCACTTCAACCACCGCCGAGTGGAGGGAATTGGTGCTGTAGATCGGCGCGGTGCAGCCCTCGATGTAGTGAGCTTCCGCACCCTCATCGATGATGATCAGCGTCCGCTCAAACTGACCCATTCGCTCGGCGTTAATGCGGAAGTAGGCTTGCAGCGGAATATCGACCTTTACCCCTTTCGGTACATACACAAACGAGCCGCCTGACCAGACAGCAGTGTTGAGAGCGGCATACTTGTTGTCAGCAGCCGGCACAATCGTCCCAAAATACTCTTTGAAGAACTCAGGGTATTCCTTCAAAGCCGTGTCGGTATCGAGGAAAATAACCCCTTGTTTTGCCCACTCTTCGCGCAGCGAGTGGTACACTACCTCTGATTCATACTGCGCACCAACACCGGCCAGAAACTTCCGTTCGGCTTCGGGAATACCCAGCCGCTCGAAGGTGTTCTTGATCTCCGGCGGTACAGCGTCCCAATCGGTTTGTGGGCGCTCATTTGCACGCACGAAGTAGTGAATATCATCGTAATTGAGTTCGGCCAGTTCTGGGTTCGCCCACATACCGACCAGTGGTGTCGGCTTCTTGTTGAAAATCTCGAGTGCTCGCAAACGCCGCTTGAGCATCCATTCCGGCTCACCCTTCATGCCGGACAGTTCGCGGACAATCCGTTCATTCAGGCCTTTCGGTGCTTTATAGATATAGCGCTCCTCTTGGCGAAAGCCATAGCGCGAATAATCAAATTGTAGATTGATAGCTTCAGCAACCACGGTGATACTCCCTTTCTAGTGATCCGAGTTTATATATCCTCATCCTCGTGACCCACTCCGTACAATCCGGCTTTCAATGCCTTGAGCGAAAGCAGAGCACACTTAAGCCGGGTTGGGTTGTGGGTCAGCGGAATCCCAATGAGTTCAAGCAGGTCATCTTTGCTGAATTGTTTAGCTTCAGCGACCGGCATCCCTTTAATCGCCTCGGTCAGCAGTGATGCGCTGGCCTGGCTGATCGCGCAGCCGCGACCAGTAAAACGAACATCGGTGATCACATCGTCAGCAATGGCCAGTTCGAGCCGAATCTGATCGCCACAGAGCGGGTTACGTTCTTCGCGCACGACCGTCGGTGCCGGTAAATGACCGAAATTCCGCGGATGACGGGCGTGTTCGAGAATTTGTTCACGGTAAATGTCATCCATAGTTGCTACTCCATCAGCCAAGGATTTGCCTGGCCTTGTGCAAACCGGCAACCAGCCGATCAATCTCCTCTGGCAGATTGTAGAGGTAGAAACTGGCTCGTGTCGTAGCCGGAACGCCGAGGATCCGATGTAACGGCTGTGTACAATGATGCCCGGCGCGCACCGCAACCCCTTCCTGATCGAGAATGGCTGCGACATCGTGGGGATGAACACCTTCAAGACTGAAACTTACCGCTCCACCGCGATCAGGACCGGCAGGTGGTCCATAGATGGTAAGACCCGGCACTGTTGCTAATCGTTCGAGAGCGTATGCAGTCAGCTCCTGCTCGTGCTGATGAATGGCCGCCAATCCCACCTCTTGCAGATAATCGGCGGCTTCACCGAGCGCAATCGCCTCACCAATTGCCGGTGTGCCGGCTTCAAACCGTGCCGGTACGCTAGCAAATGTGCTGTAATCAAGTTCGACCAGATCAATCATCGAACCACCGCCGAGGAATGGTGGCATCGCATTCAATAATTCACGCCGACCCCAGAGTACCCCAATACCGGTGGGACCACACATCTTATGGCCACTAAACGCCAGAAAATCGACTCCTAGGGCCTGTACATCGACCGGCATATGCGGCACACTCTGCGCCGCATCGAGCAGGACGTGTGCCCCAACCGCTCGTGCACGGGCGACAATCGGCGCAACCGGATTAATCGTTCCAAAGACGTTTGATTGATGCGTAAAGGCAACCAGCTTTACTCGTTCATCGAGCAAACGGTCGAGATCATCGAGAACCAATCGTCCCTGACCATCGAACGGCAGGTAGACCAGCTCGGCGCCGGTTCGTTGAGCCAGCAACTGCCAGGGCACAATATTCGAGTGATGTTCCATCATCGTCAGTAAAATGCGGTCACCGGCCCGAATATTGGCTCCACCCCATGCATACGCGACCAAATTAATGGCTTCGGTCGTGTTACGTACAAAGATGACCTCGCGCTGGCTCGGCGCGTTGATCAACCGCGCCAGTTTCCCGCGCGCCCGCTCGTAGGCAAACGTCGCCTCTTCACTCAGCCGATAGACGCCACGATGGACATTGGCGTTATAACGCCGGTAGTAATCTTCCAGCGCTTCGAGCACCCGTCTTGGCTTTTGCGACGACGCCGCGCTGTCAAGAAAGGCCAACGGTTTCCCGTGCATTTGCTGCTGCAAGATAGGAAACTCGCGTCGCAGCGAAAGTACGTCAAATTGGGACAGTATAGCCATATCGATGACCTTACCTGCCACCGATACTCCATCGGTGGCAGTCTATGCGGCGCAATACCTTGTTACCAGGGCTGTTTCTCAGGGATTGCCGCAGACCAAAGCAGTACCTGCGGCAACAAACCATCAGATCTTGTCCGCGATCTCGGCAGTCAGTTCAGTCCGTAGCTCTTCCAACGGGATCGTCTCGAGGGCCGGCTCGAAGAAGCCCATCACAATCATGCGCTGTGCTTCCGAGCGCGGAATCCCACGGGTCTGCATATAGAAGAGCTGCTCTTCGTCAATATCACCGCTGGTTGAAGCATGCCCGCCCTTCAGCACATCGTTGGTGCTAATCATCAGGCCGGGAATACTGTCATTACGTGCTTTCGGACTGAGGTGGAGGGCATGCTCTTCCAAACGGGTGCTGGTTCCCGCAGATTCGTGCTCGATCTTGATCATACCGTCGAACACACTGTAGGCGGTATCATTCACTACCGTCTTGAACTGCATAAAGCTCTCACAGTTATGCCCGACGTGACGCATCCATGGTGCAATCACCAGATTCTGGCTGTCAGATGCAAACGTTGCCCCCAGCCAGTTTAGTCGAGAACCATTCCCTACCAGCGTGGTTTCAGCTTCTATATGTTGTACCTGACCACCGAGGTTGATCGATGTCCATTCCAGATTGGCATCTCGCTGTAATATCGCACGCTGCCCAGCCAGGTGGTACACTCCGGCGCCCCAATGCTGGACACTGATAAATCGGACGCTGGCGCCGTCACCGACAAAGATCTCGGTTATTGGGCCGGCAAACGAACCGGCGCGCAGGTCAGGCGAGACAAACTCCTCGATCAGCGTTACACTCGCTTGCGGTTCAATAATGACGAGGGTGCGCGGGAAAATCGCGACCCCATCAGTGCCGAGGGTGTAGATCAGGCGCAGTGGTACCTCAATTGATACTCCCTTCGGTACATAGAGCAGCGCACCATCTTGCCAGAGTGCAGCGCGGAGTGCACTAAATTTATGCTTCAACGGCTCTACAGCCGTGTCGATATAACGTTTAATCAGCGCTTCGTGGGTGTGGAGTGCGGCAGCCAGTGTTGTAAAGACGACACCCTGGGCACTTAAGGCAGGGTCCCACTGAATGGCTGTCGCATGCGCACCATCAGAGGGCGCAATCGTCGTTGGATCGAGTTTGCTCAGGTCGGTACGTCGCCACTCTGGCGGGTTCATCTGCGCAAACGTCACCCATGCCTCTCGCCGACGTTCAGTTAACCAGGCCGGCTCACCGGCCGCCTGCGAGCGGGCAACAACGAAATCGGCGCTGATCTCATTCAGGGCAGGCAATGTGGTTGTCATGCACGTCTCCCTTATGCCGCACCGGTCAACTCTTCACGAAGCCAGTCGTACCCCTTCTCCTCTAGCTCTAACGCTAGCTCAGGGCCACCCTGGCGAACAATCCGTCCATCTATCATGACCGACACCACGTCGGGTTTGATATAATTCAGCAAGCGTTGGTAGTGAGTGATGACCAATACACCCATATCTGGGCCGGCCATCCGATTCACCCCATTCGCGACAATCCGCAGTGCATCAATGTCAAGCCCTGAGTCGGTTTCATCGAGCACGGCTAGTGATGGCTTCAACAGCATCATCTGCAAAATCTCAAGCCGCTTCTTTTCGCCACCACTAAAACCATCGTTCAGATAACGACGAGCAAAACTCTCGTCCATTTCCAGCATATTCAGCCCTTCGCGCAACAGTTTGCGGAACTCGGCTGCTGGAATAGACGTCTCTTTGGGGTCTTTCCCTTCTTCAGCACGATGCGCATTAATCGCCGAGCGTAGGAAATTCGCGACCGTCACTCCCGGTACGGCCACCGGATACTGAAATGCGAGGAACACACCTAATCGGCTACGCTCATCTGGTTCGAGTTCGAGCAAGTTATGGCCTTTATACCAGATTTCGCCACCGGTCACCTCATAAGCGGGATGCCCGGCAATAATGTACGACAACGTGCTTTTACCGCTGCCGTTCGGCCCCATAATGGCGTGGATCGTGCCCTGACGTACTGTCAGATTGACACCGCGCAAAATCTCTTTGTCTCCAATCCGGGCATAGAGGTCTTTGATAACTAGATCGTTGCTCATGGACTCCTCATCATACAGAAAACGACACTACACTTTAGTACTTGAATCAGCAGCCGCTGGTTCCGTCATTAACGGAATATCCTGCGGACGCAGCACGAAGCGGCAGTTATGCGCGCCGGACCGAATGGTATCTTCGAGCACCAGCTTCTCGCCTAACACATACTCGATCATCCGCCGCTCCATTGAGCACACTTCTGGGTAATCGGCTGCAACATCGTAGTACGGGCATGCGAACAGGCGTAACACATCGCCTTCCGGATCAATCTCGGCCGGTACCCCGCGCTGTTCGAGTAATGCCCGCAGCTCGTTCAGCCGTGCAGCCACATCGGCACCGGCCATACGGTCGGCATACTCACTCGCCAGACGCTGACTGACCCGGTCGAGGAGCTGCTCAACTTTGCCTTCCCCTTCCAGCTCGATCAACTCGCGCAGCAATGTGCTGATCAGGCGATCGTACTGTTTGGGAAAGGATTTCTGGGCTTTTTCAGACAGACTGTACACTAATCGCGGACGACCCGGCCCGTTACGCTCACTGGAAACTTCGACCATGCCTTCAGCCTGCAAATGCACGAGATGATCGCGCACTGCGGTCGTACTGACACCGAGCAAATCGGCCAACTCTTTGACCGTGGCCCGGGCATGGCGTTGCAAGTGGCGTAGGATGATGCCGGCTGGACTGTCAAGCGAATAACGTATGGTATCCATAGTCGCACTACTCCGAACTACTACTGTACAGTCTACCAGGATTTCAGGCTATTGTCAATAAAAAAACTAAAAACCTTTTTTATCCGCAGGTTGGGAATCTGCGCTCACGATATAGTAACGGTCAGCAGTGAAGCGAAATACCATATGGTTATCAGTATCTCCTGCGTGATCGGGTTTTATTCTGCTTCTACCATAGACAGAGTTGCCACTTCGCGGGTTGGCGATCTAGAGCCTGGTCATAGTACAGAGCGTGTCTGGAATACCTATTCGCAAAATCCTGCTGCTTGAGAAGTGTAATCGTGTAATTGACATTACACGAAATCGATACTACACTACACATGCGCCCAACAAACCGGGGCCGAACAATAGCGATGGGTGACCGGCGCCACGGTCGCCCGCCGCTCTAGGACAAAGGAGTAGATGGTATGCGCTGGGAGTACAAGGTAGTGTTTGTCGAAGCGTGGCAGCGTGTTTCTGTCGAAGGTAAAGAAAGCTATCCGGAGGCGGGTGAGCGGAATACCGGTTTTGCCCGTCGCTTTCTCAACGGGTTAGGGGCTGATGGCTGGGAAGTCTGTGGTGTGCAACCGGTAATGCCAGGGCGCAGTTATCTCATTCTCAAGCGGCCGCTTGCCGAAGGTGCTGAACCCGATTTGTCGGTGGCACGTCGTCCAAACCCTAACGCACCGTGATGAGATAGCCTAATTGTACACGGAAGGGCGCACCATCGTGCGCCCTTTTCTTTACCTGTTCGAAAGGTTGATCAGGTTCATCCCGTCGCTGCGATTGGGACAATTGGGAACGACAGTGGCTGTCTCGGTATCACGTCAGGTCATCTGTGAGGGATGTCAGCGCGTCACGTCGAACTGACGATATGTTGTGATCACGACCTACCGTTCGCCAAACAGCGGATCCCGACGTGGAGTTACACGAGGGCCGCGTGTGGTAAAGATACCACCCTCAGCGGCGTTGCTCCGTTCGTGCGTCAGACTCACACTAGGTGGCTGCGGGCCATCACTCTGCCCAACCGCAAGCCGTTGTAATTCGCGTTGGCGTAACTCCTCTGCCCGCTCGATCAATTCCGGTGCTTCGGCATAGTAAAACTGAAGGGCCTGACCATGCTGATCAATGCCGGTGTAGCGTAGCTCAACAAGGCTACCGGCTGGAATGCCACCTGAAGCAAGTAAGTCGGCCAGCGGTGCTTCAATGTCTTTCAAAATGCGTTGGCGCAGCGGACGAGCACCAAAACGCGAATCGAACCCTTTATTGAGCAGATACTCCTTGGCTGCGGGGGTTACCCGTAACTGGATTGCGTAGCGGATGTACTGCTGGTTACATTCAGCAATCATCCGATCAAAGACCTGGCTAAGCGTTTCGGCTGAAAGTGGACGGAAGGCGATAATCTCATCGAGCCGATTAATCCATTCCGGTTGAAACACTTTCTGTAATGCTTCAAACCCGATCTGGTAGATTTCACGACCGGTTGCTTCAACATCCTGGTGAGGAGTACGGAACCCAATGGTACGCCGGTCGAGAAAATCCACCATCTCTTTGGCGCCAACGTTGGTAGTAAAAATAACAATGCTCTGTTGAAAGCTGACCCGACGACCGCCATTGAGCAGCAGAATCTCGCCGTCTTCCATCACTTGCAAGAGGAGATTCCACAGTTCTGGCTGACCCTTCTCAATTTCATCAAATAAGACCACACTATTCTCTTGTTCGATGATGTCGGGATTAAGTAGTGGTTTCTGATCGCGCCCTACATAGCTCGGCGGAGCGCCAACCAGAGCACTCACTTCGTGGCCCTGACTGAAGAGCGAACAGTCAATCTTAAGAAACGCACTGCCGTCCGGGCGCAGGAGTTCGGCCAGTGCGCGTGCAGTTGCCGTTTTACCGACACCGGTAGGGCCGAGGAAAAGCAGGGTTGCGCGCGGGCGGCGTGAATTTCCGGCTGAAAAGCCAAACCGAGAACGGTTTAGGACGCGAATGACACTTTCAATTGCCCGTTCCTGACCAAAAATTTGTTCACGTAACCGTTTCTCAACCAGATCGAGAGGGTTCTTATCGCCACGAACTGCCAGTTTCATCATGTGCTCTTCGCTCATAACGCCTCCCCTTACAGCTTCCAGCGCATAAGACTGCGCCTCTACCGGTGCCGGGTGAAGCGCTGCATTGTTGCGGCGCAGTGTGGCGTAGCTCTCTCACCCGTGCAGGGCCATTTCGGCATCCTAAACGATTATTGATGCCTCTATTGTATCACCACCTGCTGGATTGTTGTTGATGATAAACAAACTGTTATCAACGCAGCCATGCTAGCGCGGTCGTGACGACGATGATCGAATAGAAGAGGAGTGCGAGTGGGAATCCACCTAGCAAAATAATCAGCCCAATGTACGGTAGTGACCCACAGGCATAAGCCACACTCACGACGATCATCAGCATGCGCCCCCGTTTACGCCCGGTCGCCCAGTCGATCAACCGTGAAAGGGCATTGCCGGTCATTGGCCCGAGCAGGAAGGCCACAATGAAGCCGAAAAATCCTGCCCAACCAATAACAACCCCCGCTACAAAGGTCACTATCAGGGCATAGATAAGTGCGACTACCCCGGCAATCAGGAGCTGAGTTGGCCCGACCTGATAGTTTACCGGTGTGCGTTCACGCGCACATTCCGGGCAGATGTGTCCTACCGGTGTAGCGTGGGCGCATTCCGGGCAAATTGGCCGATTACAACTGGTGCAACGCAGCCCGGTTTCACGCTGTGGATGGCGGTAGCAGACCAGGCTTTCTGCGGTTGTCTCGCTTAGCGGTTGTGGCGGTTCTTCAGCGGCAATTGCCTCATCGCGCTCGCGAACCTGAACACCGGTCGGAGCGAGCAATTCGCCGGCAGCCAGCCGCTCCTCGACATAGGCGAGGGTTGCGCTGGCTTCGGGATGATCAGGATCAATCGCCAGAACACGCAATAAATACTCGCGTTTATCGCGGTACGGCCGTACTGCCGCAGCCATACCGAGCAGAGCTTCTATGTAGTTGGGGTCTAGCTCAAGCGCCTCGCGAAACCGTAACCGCGCCGTCACCGTATCACCGGCAATCAGCGCTGCTTTTCCGGCTGCGGTCAGCTCGGCGGCAGTGATTGTTGACTCAGTCATGGCGCCTCCGCAGAACGAAGAAATAGCAGGGGCCATCTTCCGGTGCTGGCGCTTCGTAAATGCGACGTAGAATCGGCTCCCACAACAGGTTAGGCGTAAATGGTGGGGCCAGCAACCAGCGCCCGGTCAAGGCACGAGTTATCAAACTCGGTGCACCGTAATAATGGCTCACATCAAACAGCTTTAACGCGGCATCGGTCAGGTACGGGCGACAGACTTCGACGGTAAAGCCGGCTCGATCAAACCGTTTGCTCCACTCGGCGCGGCTCAGGGTATTATAATGGTACGAGATGCGATTAAACCAGCGTCCATATATGTTCCCATCTAACCCCAACCGATGTAGCAACCAGGTACCTAACAAGGCATTTGGGAAACGATCTCCCACGACCGATGCGACAAAGAGGCTGCCTGGCCGCACGACTCGTGCAATTTCACGTAATGTCTGATCGAGTGGCACGACATGTTCGAGCACGCAATTCGAGATCGCTGCGGCAAACGATTGATCAGGAAACGGGAGCGCCGCGCCGTTGGCAACACAGAGACCGGTATAAACGCCGCGCCGAGCCGCTTCGTGGGTGTCAGCTTTGCGTGGATCAATACCGATAATTCGTTTGTTTGGTAGTGCAATCTGGACGAATGTACCATCACCAGAACCAATATCGATGATCGGTTCCGGTAAATCGGGTGCCAACTCGGCAAAAAGCCGGGCTTCAATCGAACGGATCATCGCCCGATGAATTGGCAGGGTAAGCAAGTGTGGTCGTAAATAATCTGGCATACGTTACATAGTTCTGTTCAACACCTTCCAGAGGTATTGTACCGCGTTCAGGCTCAACTGGCGACTCCAAGCTGACGAAAGAGCTGCTCATACTCGGTAACAGTGCGTTCGGTGCTGAACAACGCCATAATTTCCGCACGTGGACGCACATAGTGCGCACGGTGGGCAATAACTTCCAGAATAGCGTCTGCTAGAGCTACTGCATCACCAACGGGAACCACCTTCCCCATGCCGGTCATGAGGGGTGGCTGGCGTACTCCTGGTAAATTGCTGGCAACGGTGGGGGTGCCACAAAGCATCGCTTCCACCTGTACCAGACCGAAGGTTTCGGTTGAATTCAGAGATGGAACAACCAATACGTCAAGATTGGGAAAGAACGCCGCCATCTCTTTGGGGCTAAGGATACCGAGAAAAGTCCAGTGATCGCGAAATTGATCGAGCAGCGGGGCAAGTCGGCGGGCATATTCTTCTTCACCTAAAACGTGCTCGTGTTGACCGGCAAAGAGCACTCTTGCCGTTGGGTAGACCGCTAGAATCCGTGGCAATGCCTCAAGGAGCACCTCCACTCCCTTTTCGGCTGCTAGCCGAGCAGCCATCCCGATCACTGGCCCCTGTAAGTTCCAGCGTCGGCGGAAGGCGTGAATTTCCTCTTCAGGAACATTAGCTACTTCAATCGGTGGTGGGATAATCGTTACTTTTTTATGCCATCGTCGCAGATAGGGTGAAGAGTCGGCAAAATCCTGGGTGTAGGCCACGATCCGCGTTGCCAGGGCTGCGGCGAGCTGGTTGGCAACATTGACAACCCGATTTGCAACCTGGTTAAGCAGACCCGGTGGTAATTTCAAGTCGCTATGGTAGGTTAGTACGACTGGTTGTTTGAGGATGCGTCCGCGCAGAGCCAGACCAGGGGCATCGAATTGCGGTAAATGCAGGCTCATCGCATCGTGCTCCAGTGCGAGCCGGGTGGCCAGCCAGCCGAAGGTAGGCATGATCACACCTTTGCTAACACGAGCGAGGACTGGCGCCCGCACGATACGCACGCCATCAAGCCATTCCAGCTTTGGGAGGCTCGGATCGTATTGAGAGGTCAGAACCGTTACATAATGACCGCGACGGACTAATCCGCGGGCCAGGCGTTCGACGTAAATGGTGAGACCACTGGTGTAAGGACGATAGTAGGTCAGGGCAAAGAGAATGCGCATATCTCGGTCGTGAAACAAAGAACGAGAGGTAAGGAACCTCTCGTCATTAGCTCAACCTGGAGGCGACGGCGGGAATCGAACCCGCGAATGGCGGTTTTGCAGACCGCTGCATTACCACTTTGCTACGTCGCCAGCACCCATATTTTAGCACAGCACGGCCAACCTCGCAACTGTGGTGGTGATCGATAGGGTTTTTCAACGTTCTCACCGTACTCGGTAGCAGTAATGAGGAGCGGAATGAAGCTTGAGCGCAGGATTCACAACTCGTCGGCAGCACATGCGGAGCACGCTTGGCGGCCATCAGATCACCCTTCTCCCGC
>JAGHYT010000119.1:0-12114 GCA_017743535.1 Chloroflexus sp. | reverse complement strand
CTCAGCAATCACTTCATCATACAATGCTTCTAACTTTGCGTTCTGTTTCACCAGATTAAATTCCTGTTCAACCCACTGCCGACCCTGAACTCCCATGCGATCGCGAAGTTGCCGATTGGTCAAGAGTATCTCTATGTAGTGGGCTAATTCTTCGGTCTGGCGTTCTCTAGCCAGAAACCCGGTTTGGCCATGGATGATCACCTCTGGAATACCACCACTGTGAAAACTGACTGGCGGCACCTGCATTGCCATTGCTTCGAGGAAAACGACGCCGAGTGTTTCCGCTTCACCTGACGGCATAGTGATGCTTGGCATGCAAAATATGTAGGCTTGTTCCAGATAACGCCGCACCATTGTGGTCGGCTGAGCACCAAGAAAGGTTACACGCCGACCAAGCAACTGAGAGGCCAAAACTTCATACTGTTCACGCAGCGGTCCATCACCGATCACCGTCAGGTGCAGATCGGGAAAACGTGCTTGTAGCAGAGCCAGAGCATGGAGCAGGAACGAGAGACCCTTTCGTTCAACTAAGCGACCGACATACAAAATACTGCCCCATTTGGTAGCACCAGGTCGAGGATGGAACTGAGCCGTATCAATGCCATACCGGATACACACAACCTGATCTGGCCTGAAACCGTGCCGTTCGATGACAATACGCTTCAAAAAATCAGACTGCACGATCACCCGGCTTGTCATATGCGTGAGGGTATGGCGGCGCAACAGGTACAAGCGGTGAGCAAAGTACGACGAACGCCAGATAGCAGCATCGCTCATTGTGACATCGGTACCATGAACGCTCACCAGTAATGGTAAACCGAACTGTCTGGCTATTGGGATAGCAATCGCACCATAAGGAGCAAAATGCGCATGAACCAGCTTTGGGCGGAATTGGCGGAGCAGATGTCGTACTGATTTGGGCACGTAGCCGATAACTTTCAACCCGAATTCCCGAACTGCGCCACGTACTCCGCCCTGATTCATCAGGTGTACGTCAAGCCCGGAAAGATCAATGCTTGCTCCCTTTGGACTTTTCACACCCAGTACAACGGGATGGTATCGCCTGAGACCGGCAATCTGGTGGTAAACAAACGTCTCAGAAATCGGCAACGGTTGATTACAGAATACAAGAATATTATCAGCCATTCTGTTTATCCGTATGCTGAGTAACAGAGAAATATGACCACGAAAGAAGAATCCAGAAAATTGCTTTTGCCAGGCTACTTTCGAGTAACATTGCTTCAGAAAGGTTATGCAACAGTAAGAAAATGATAAATAGACATACAAAATAGAGATAGCTACCGGCCTGCTTTCTTTGTATCATTTGCAAACTTCGCCACAGAGCAACGATCAACAGGATGCACGTGAGGACAAGACCAATCAAACCAACTTCCAGCCAGATATCGAGATAGCCATTATGAGCGTGAAGGGCCCACCAGAAGCGTTGCCGCATCAGAGCGATATCTAATTCTATCATGCGGCCTGACTCAAGCCAGAAAGCACCGAAACCATAACCAAGGAGACTCTGCTTCCAGGCAATTGACCACAGAGCTTGCCACAATGGTAAGCGACCGGTCAGGGTGAGATCACGGCCAAGGAATGCCGCTACTTCGGCACTGAAAAACCATATCAAGCTCCCAACAGGGATTGCAGTACCAAGGCTAAGTGCTGCTACCTGGAGCTGTTGTTGATGAGATAGCGAATTTATGAGAACCAACATCAACCATGCAATCACGACTAGACTGAGCACAACAATTGCCGATGCAGACTGGGATCCAATTATTAAGAGCAAGCCTGCCAGACCGGCGACCGCCCAACCAACCTGCCAGGGCCTGGTTGTCTGTTGGAACAATACGCCAAAAATAAGTAACGCCAGCACACTCAATCGTCCCAGAGCATTTTTGTGAAACATGACACCGTTCCAACTACCCAGATAGTAAGGGTCTATTGTTGCCCACGACGCTCCCAGTGCAACACTGATCAGGCTGGCGCCGAGGATCACTATCATCGTGAAGCCAAGTAGTCGTAGAACGGTAAGCGGAGGATAGCGCACTGTCAGAAACAGGCCATACAGCGTAGCCAGCAAGAGTGTTACACTGCGACGTATCGTAAGAGTGGAATCTTGCGACCAGAGAACTGAAACGATTGCCCATCCAACGACGAGCCAGATCAACCATCCCTTAACGGCAGCCATAACCATTTGTCGCCGGTACCACCAGCACAACAGCAGACCGCTGTAGGCAGCAACTAAGACGATTTGTTGGATCGGATCGCCCCCTCTTTTTAAAGGATCACCGAATGTCAGGTCGCGCCACAGCGGGATAAACGCACCTGATAATAATGTCAATGCTACGACATGCCAGATCAGCTCAGCTCGTTGCCAGAAACCTTTCATCTCACGCTATCCGATCGGCTTACGGGCAATCAACAGATAACCGCAAGTTAGCCAATGGTTCACTTCGTTAAGGGCATTTGTCCGCTTGACAAGGTGATCAAATCGTTGTTCCAATTTTTCTTTTATTGTCAAATTATTTACGCCAAGACGCAGATTCCGTGACAATTGCAGATAAGCCCATTGCGGCAAGCAAATCATCCAGCGGAACCACTTTTGCTCGTAAAGAGGTGGATTGAGGTGTAAGATTTTACTTACGACGTTCATTCCTCGTACTATGATGTTATGGGTCAAAACCAACATTGTAACAATTATTCCTCCTTTAGAGTTAATTTCAATCACTTCAAGCCCATTATCCTGACACATCTTCTGCAGACCATACCTGGTGAAACGCCAGTAATCATGGGGTGCTTCATGAATTGGATAAATAAAGGGGGTTGATATTAGGAGATACCCACCCGGTTTCAACAATCGAGTCAGATCGGTCACCACCTGAAACGGATGTCTGGTATGCTCCAGAACTTCAGTACAAAGGATGGTATCAAATGAATTATCCGCAAATGGCAGATGTTCGGCATATCTGATCAGGTCAGCCTGATCGGTACCATGAGGAGAAAACTGTACTTCAGTACCGACACTAAAATCTACACAACGATCATAGATCAATCTGTATGGTCGTTTTCCACATCCTACATCGAGTAACGTTCCTCGCATATACGGTCGTGCAGCAAGGAGTAATTCTAACAACAGCTCATTAACAGCAATCGAAAGGGTTTGTTGATAATCAACAAAATACCGACCACTATTCTGCTCGTGTATCAGGAATCCTTGTTTCTGAAACATAATGCGAATAACCCTCTCAAACACCAGCCATCGGATGATCTAAAGCTAATACGCGCTTTTGGTTAAGTCGTTGCCACAGTATAAAACCTGATCCTCCCATGACACTAATGACCCAAGCAGTTCTGATTCCAATAGCACCAATGGAAATTTCTGCCCATAATCTATCAATCAACCATAGACCGCTGTAAGTAAGTAAGCCACATCCGACAATTACACTAATCATACCGAGTGGATACTGGATCGGGAAAAGACGCAATGAGTTAGCAGCAATAAAGCCTGTCCAGAGCGTATAACTGACAACGGTAGCCCATGCGGCGCCACTGATACCATACAGTGGAATCCACCAGATACACAAACCTAAACAGCTCAATGCTGCGATAATACCAATAACCGGCAAATCGTGCGTGCGATCTTTGAGCATGATGCCAACGTTTAACGGATAACTCAGGCCGTAGATGATGTAAGCTAACAAGATAATCGGTACAATCTCCATTCCTGATCGATAATCGATCGGTGCAATTAATATATAAAGAAATGGAGTTATTGCCACCACAAAAAGAGCAAATGTGATTACTATCCAGAGGTAGAACAGTAATACCTGACTATACATCTGACCAGGATTAGCCTGCGTTGCAATCTTAAACCGTCGTGGCGCCCAATCTATTGCAAAGGGGCGTGTCACTAGCACGTCAAGGATAGCTGCTACTTTGTAAGCAAAGGTGTAAATTGCTACTGCTTCTAACGAAAGAACGTAGCCCATAATATAGCGGTCAGCAGCTAGCAAAATGTAAGCAGCGATGTTTGTTGGTAATAACGGTAAACCGTAACTGGCAACCCGCCTCATCATGGATCGATCGAAAGACCATCTAATAGATTGACGACCAATGAATAATCCAAACAGAAAGAATAAAACTGATGAAGCGAGTCTGGCAAAGAGTGCACCGATTAACCCAAAACTAGCCTCTATAAATCCAACTAACAAAGCAGCAAAGGCTATCAGCCGTAACAGCGACAGCGTAATATATGTTACCGATTGTTCGCGAATGCGAAATACTGTTAATATCAGATTAAAGAGAGCATCACTCCATCCGATCAAGAGAACCAGGATCAGAGTAAACGGTGCGCCGGGGAAATCACGACCTATACCATGAGCAGCGAGCAACATACCAGCGCCTGTGATCACTGCCCCTGTTACAGCAACCGTTATCAGCGTGCTGCCAACGATACGAGAACGTAGTGTTGCATCAGCCTGCCACCAGTATTCACGCATCAGACCAACTTCTAGCCCGGCGAGGATAAACAGGTTGGCGAGCATAGTGGCAATTTCAAATATTGACCAAGCACCATACTCTTGAGTCGTCAGCTTGTTGACGAGGTATGGTATAACAAGAAAGAGCGCTGCACTGTTCGCTGCGTTACCGATCGCATAAATAACACTATTTGCAAAAATACGCTTCATTTGAGTTTCTCTGACTTTTACCTGTCTGAATTTGGACTATCCGTGAAATTATGATTCAGGCAATCGATACATCACTTACACTCAGATTGTATTTCCTCACTTAACCCCTGTCGTTGAGCCTGCCTGCACAAAGCGATGGCTCGTTCGCTCTCTTTGACCCACTTCCAAAAACCGATAAGATTCAACCAAATCTGTGGCCGCGAATCGAGTGCCAGTGCTTTGGCAAATGCCTGTTCCGTTTGATGTACTTGTCCAGGATCAGAGAAGTATAAAATCTTACCATAATGAATATGTGCCCAGACACTTCGATCATTAAGTTCCACAGCCTTCATTGCGAATGGCAGCGCCTCACCAGGTCGATCCTGCACCCACAGGGCCACCCCTAACCGGCGGTATACCTCTGAAAGGAGCCAGTCAACTGATCGATCATCCTGAGCCGTTGTGTCGAGGACGTGCCGTAATCCCCGTTCTACTTCCGCAAAACGCTGTGCGTCGTGAAGAATGCTAGCCCATCGTACCCATGCCCGCAAGCGCATTTCAGCACTATTCCAGCCTCGATCAAAAGTCACACTCTGAATGAGGGCATCAGACTCATTGGTCATCAGGTAGCGCGTATACCACACCGTACTCGCTACATCGGCTCCTGAAATGGCGGCTCTGGTAAACCATCGTAGCGCTTCAGCGTATTGCTTCTGCCTGAACGCAACCATCCCCGTTTGCAGAAAATCGGTGGCCGTAAATCCGCCCTGCGCCCAGGCCGCAGTTGCCCGTTGTAGACAATCCACCTGAATACAGGCAATGGCTGTCCGGTCGATCAGTTGAAGTTCCCCCCAACCAGGTTGAGAGGAGTTGGTCGAGAGGGTAATAGTCGCCGTTTGTCCACCCCACGACGACATATCAACGTGTACGTGATGCCAACTCGGTATATCAGCCGCCGGCGGAATTGTGAACGTCCTAATCAATTCTTTGTTCAGGGTAACGTTGTAAACTGCGGTTTCATTCCTGTAGTCGCTTACCCAGAAACTGAGAACAACCGGATTGGTCGGTAGCGTGGTACGAAAAGTTATCTGATTATCGACAAAGACGGTTCGCTTGATCGGTGTGATTGGTATCCACCAATCCGATGACGTTGTTGGTGCTAGCGATAATGACCATTCTTGTGTAACTGGTGGTGGCCCCAACCACTCCCATGGGATTTCGTCTGGGTAAAGACTTGTCAACCCAACCATCTCAGATGGCGCAAGCTGCTCATAGGCAATCCCCAGCTCAAACCAGATAAGGGGGCTATCGGGACGTTGTTCGACTGCACGTGAGAAGGCAGAAATGGCAATGTCTGGTTGGTCAGCTAGAATTGCTGCCCGGCCAAGGTGACGGAAGGCTTCAGTATTATATGGAGTTACCGTAACCAGGTGTTGTGCTTCTATCAGAGCTTGTTGAGCTACTGCTCGCCCCTCAGAAGAATTGAGAGGTATGAGGTCTTGCCACGGGTCGAAAGGGCGAGTGCTATCCTCATCTTGTCGTGTGTTACGAGCCATTTGGTCGATTTGATAGAACAATCGTTGTTGTTCGACCATTATCCGTAGTGGTTGATATCCAATGCTGATAATAGTCAGGAGTGGAGCAGCTATGAGAAGCCACTTAAGCTGTTTGGTGAAAGGGTAAAATTTTTCCAGGATCATAGGGATCTATCCTTCACCCTGTGAACGAGCGTAGCTTTCTCCATGTTCACACTGCTGTGTATGCTGCTTCTCACGCTCGGCATAGTAATTCTTCCTTGGGACAGTCGTTCCTACAAGTAGGGTCTACTCTTACGTGGCTGATTGTTATGGTATCAAAAGTATTTCCCTCACCCCACCTTCCTCACCTCCATCCACTGCTGTGGCCCCGGGCGTAGCGTGGCCTTTGCAATGGGGCGTACCGGGTAGCCAGGGATGGCGCTGACGTGGAAGCGTTGCAGGATCATCGGCAACACCATCTGCATTTCCATCAAGGCAAAGTTGTTCCCGATACACTGGCGTGGCCCGCTGAGGAACGGTACGTAGGCGAATTTGTGGCGACCTGCCACCGTTTCGGGGTGGAAACGTTCGGGGTCGAAACTTTCAGCATTGGGCCAGAACTCGGGATGGCGATGGGTGACATACGGGCTGAGGGCAACGGTTGCACCGGCGGGAAGTTCGTAATCGCCCAGGGTGTCTGGGCCGACGAGTGTGCGTGTAAGCAGCCAGGTCGGCGGGTAGAGACGCAGGGTTTCATCGATGACCATGCGACTGTATCTGAGCTGGGGCAGATCGGCAGGGGTCGGGTTTCGGCCACCGAGGACGGCAGCATACTCGGCCCGCAATTTGCGTTCGCTGTCGCCGTAATGGGCGAGCAGATGCAAAATCCATGACAACGTACCGGCAGTGGTCTCGTGACCGGCAAGGAAGATCGTCATCACTTCGTCGCGGATTTGTTTGGGTGACATCGGTTCGCCAGTGTCGGCATCACGTGCGCTGACCAGCATTTCCAGCAGGTCATCGTGTTCACCCTGGCGCTGTTGGCGTTCGTTGATCAGGCGATACACGGTTTGTTCAAGCAGGGCAAGATTGCGATAGTAGCGCCGATTGGCGGGTGTTGGCCAGCTTCGCGGTGGTTGCAGCAGGCGAAATTGTTGACCGGCAACCCAGTTGAGGGTGTCGTTGAATGCTTTTCCCACCTGTGCTGCTTCTGTATCGCTCAGCGAGGTGCTGAACATCGTGCGCACGATAATCTTTTCGGCCAACAGCATCAACTCGGCCTGAATGTCAACCGGCTGCCGATGGCGAGCGTAAGCTTCCCACCGCTCAAGCATACGCTCAGCCTCCTCAACCATTACCGTTGCCATCTGGGTAATCCGTTGATGGTGGAACGCCGGTTGTATCAGACGCCGCTGGCGCAGCCAGTGGTCGCCGTTACTGGTGACCAAGCCCTGACCGAGGATGTCTTCCATGGTCGTGTATTGCTTGATGTAATTTTTCCAGTTCTCTTGCGTGATCCGCTTGATCATATCGGGATGCACCGCAAGATACATCGTGTGCTTGCCAAGCGGGAGCTTGACCAGATCGCCGTAGTGCCGATGGATGCGCAGTAGAAAATCGAGTGGATCATTCAGCAGCCGCGGCGCAACTCCAACCCCAGGGAGACCTTTTGGTCCGGGAATAGCATTCACTGATAATGGCATAGTTTTGTTACGCTGGAAAGCTACGTTGCACAAAGTCAGGCATAGCATACCACAAATTGACGTAGGTCGCAATTGGAACAGAGAGAAGAGGTGTGCGAGGTTGGGAAATCGGAAGGCAGGTGAAGGATGGCAGGCGTATCCCTTGCCTGCCGTCTGCTTCTTGCAAAACTGCGGGAGTTGGGAGACTAAGCGGAAGATGGTAGGTGAACCTGTTTATGGGGGCACCCCTACTTATCTCAGCGTGCAAAGTGGAAACTCGTTTTTCCCCTCATGTCTCGTGCCGATATTCTGTTTTCCTACCTTGACGGATACCATGCTTTCGGCTAGGATCGAACTAACCCAATCTGTGCAGCAGAGACGTTGGGGAACGTCGTCCACAACTTGAGGAAACCATGGGTGTAGCGCTCAATCAGACGATTTTTCGGGCGTATGATATTCGGGGGATCGTCGAGGTTGATCTCGATGAAGGTATTTATGAACGGTTAGGTCGGGCTACCGGAACCCTCTTTCGCCGTGAGGGCCGGCAGCGGATTGTGGTAGCCCGTGATGCTCGCCTGAGTTCACCACGCTTCCAGGAGGCGTTGATCAACGGTTTGCGTGCCACCGGTATGGATGTGATCGATATCGGTATGGTGGCGACACCGGTAATGTATTTTGCGGTTGAAGCGTTGGGTGCCGATGCCGGCGCGATTGTGTCGGCTAGTCATAACCCACCAGAGTTTAATGGTTTGAAGTTGCGACGCGCAGAACCGCGTTTTGGTTCGGAGCCGTTGCCGTCGGCTGCAATTCAAGAGGTAGGGCAGATTGCTGCGAGTGGTCAGTTTGTTCGGGGTCACGGGAACTACGAGCAGGTTGATATTGGGCCAGCGTATATTGAATCTGCGCGCCGTTGGCTCGATTTTGGGACACACCGCCCGCGGGTGGTGTTAGATGGCGGTAATGGCGTGGCTGGGCCGCTCGCGGTAGCAATGTACGAAGCCCTGGGGATTGAGGTTATTCCGCTATTTATTGAGCCAGACGGAACGTTTCCCAATCACCATCCTGATCCGTTAAAGGTCGAGAATCTCCGCCATTTGCAGGCAGCAGTACGTGAGCAGCAGGCCGATTTGGGAATTGGCCTCGATGGTGACGGCGATCGGCTGGGGGTGGTTGACGGTAACGGCGATGTCGTTTTTGCTGATCGTTATCTGATCGTGCTGGCGAAAGCGCTGTTGGCAAAACGCAAAGGGCCAGTGGTCTTCGACGTAAAGTGTAGCGCAGTGTTACCGCAGGCTATCCGCGAGTTAGGGGGTGAGCCGATCATGTGGAAGACCGGCTATACCAGCCTGTCGGCGAAGATGCGCGACGTTGATGCGGTGCTGGGTGGCGAACTCAGCGGGCATACGATCTTTCCCTGGCCTGGTCGCTACTTCGATGATGGCGCCTTCGCCGGTGCGGTGCTGCTGCATGCGTTGTACGAGTTGGGGCAAACGCTGACCGAGGCACTCGCGCCGTATCCGGTCTTGCCATCGATTGATGAAGGTCGTATCCCCTTCCCGGAAGAGCGGAAATTTGCGGTAATCGACTTTTTGCGTGCACGGTTTGTTGGCAAATACCCGATTATTGACATCGATGGCGTCAGGGTCGATTTTGGCGATGGTTGGGGGCTGGTACGGGCTTCAAATACTGAACCGGCAATTACGACCCGCTTTGAAGCGCAGACGTGGGAGCGTGTTCAAGCTATCCGCGATGAAATGTTGAGCGTCGTCGAGGAGTTTCTCACACTGGCATGAGTGCCTATCGACGCCCTTTCCTACAGGCCTGGGAGGCAGTGTACACTGCCGGGTTGACTCTCGAACAACTGCGTCGCCGGGCGATGTCGGTTGGTGGAGCGTTGGCCGAACAGCCAGCCCGTTGTCTCATCGCCTTTGATACACGCTTTCTGGCAAACTTCTTCGCACAGACGCTGGCCCAAGACTTGGCAGCGAAGGGGGTGAACGTCTTGCTCGCTAGCACACCGGTACCGCTGCCTGCAATCCACTATGCCCTTGATCAGAAGCAAGCCGATTGTGCACTCTATGTATCAGCGCGTAACCGTCCATACTACATTGGTGGGTTGATCCTGATTGCCGATGATAAGAGTCAGCTAACCATCCATCCCGCCAGTGATCCTTTACCGTCGGTAGACTTTCCACCTCCTGCTCCCAATGTGGTAACAATCGATATACGAACCCCTTACATTGAGTCACTACGTCATGCTGTTGATCTGGACGCAATTCGGCGGCTGCCGATGACTTTCTTTGTCGATGCGATGGCCGGTACGACTGCCGGGATGGTCACGATGTTGTTCGGTGAAGGTGGTCAGACACGGGTGATCGAGATTAATCGTGATCCCGATCCGTTGTTTGGACGGGGAGCACCGCACCCGTTTGAAGCCAGTCTGCATCGGTTGCGCAAACTGGTGCGCGAGAGCGACTCACACCTCGGTCTGGCACTTTCTGGCGATGGTACCGCACTGGCGGTCGTCGAACCGAGTGGTGAGGTGTTAGAACCGTTTGAGACCAGTCTGCTGTTGGCCGGTCATCTGGCAACGCATTACCGACAGCGGGGATTGGTCATCGCTCCACCGCCGGCCCCTAACAGTCCCCTGCATGCCCAACCTAGACAACTGGTTGCCTGGCAGGAGGCCACCGGTATGAAGCTGGAGCTGGCCAGTGATGGGTTGTACCTCGAACGCCAACCGGTAGTGGCAATGACGACCAGCGGTGAGGTTGTGCTGAGCCGTTGGCGGAGTTGCCCCGATGGGTTGCTGGCCGCTTTGTTCTTTTGTGATGCGGCAGCACGGAGCGATGGCGGTCTCCGCACGCTCTGCGCGGCACTACGGTCGCAGTTTGGTGCTCAGTAGGAGTAAACTTTTGCGCATGGTGTAATACGCTGGTAAGACAGAAGAGCCGATAGTGGCAACCAGCGGCCTCTGTGCCAGGAAACAATGCAGAAGTTCATGAAACAGATTATTAATCGCCTGAGTGCATTACGTCATCTCATCCCGTCGCTCTCGCTCACCTTCGTGGGCATCGTGCTACTATCGCTGGGAGTTGCGTACCTTTTTATCCACGCCTACCGTACTGTTGAAGGTCTGCCTGAAGTGGTCTGGTGGCTGACCCTGCAATTTCTACCCCGTCCGTGGCGCGGAATATTGCTCCTCGTTATCGGTCTGCTCGTGTTGGCTGGCGGTATCTGGCAGCTTAGTGGTGTGGTGGTGATCCCACGACCGCAACAGGTACCCGCCGACGGTGAGCTGGTGTTAGGCTACGACCGCACCCATCGGCCACGTCGGGTTGTCGTGATCTCTGGTGGCGCCGGGATGCTTGTCTTAGCAGGGTTGAGTGAACAAGTTGATCGGATGACCTGTATCGTACCGATCACCGATCCGGTTGAGTATTACTACCGGGCGTCAGGGCTGCTTAACCAACCGAATGTTTATTATGTTGTACCAACCCCAGAACCGCTCGGTGTGGTGGCCGAGCTTGACGATGGAACGCTGATCGATGTACGCCATATTCATCTCCATCCTGAGCTGGCCGAGCGATATGTGTGTCGGTTGCACTTGAACAAGGAATCCGTACCACCGCCGCTGACGCGCGTGACCCTCGAGGCCCTGCGTGAGGCTGATGCGATTATCTTAGGGCCGGGGAGTCTCTTCGAGAGTATTTTGCCCAATTTTCTCCTGGCGGAGTTCGCTGAGGCAGTGCGTTCGAGTAGCGCGAAGAAGATTTTCGTCTGTAACCTGATGACCGAACCAGGGCGCACGAGTAGGTTTCGCGTAGCCGACCATATTCGGGTGATTAAGGAGTACGCCGGTTTGACCCCGGATTACGTATTGGTGAATGCGCAACGAATTGATCCAGAGACGACCCGCATCTACGCTGCCGCCCATCAGACGCCGGTATACCTTGATCCGAGTGATTATGAAGAGGTAGCAACGCTGCCTGGGGATGTGCATGGTCAGCGTGGGGTGATTATCGAGGGGAGTATGGTTATCGAGGCCGATCTATCGGCGGCAGTTATCCAGTATACAACGTCGCTTGATAATCCGCTGCAGAGTCGCGCTGTGCGTGTGTTGCGCCACGATGGGCAGAAGCTGGCGGCTGCTCTGATCGAGCTGATGCGGCGCATGTAGGAGAAAAGCTGTCGGTGTAGAGTACGGCTGGCGCCCTCACCTTCCCCCCCAGCCCCCCTTCC
>JAGHYT010000118.1:0-12325 GCA_017743535.1 Chloroflexus sp. | reverse complement strand
AGATGTGTATAAGAGACAGGGGCAACACGTCGCAGAGATGCCTGCGTTGCCTTATCGTGACGGCCATGTGACCGCAATCGTCGCATTGAGCCGCTCAAGTGCAATGCTGGCATAGCGGCTGATTCCGATCCTCTCAATCGTTGGGGTGACAACTACGCCATCTACGGTCATTGTCACCTCTGTACCGGCAGTGTCTGGCAAGAGCAACCTCACATACGTCGTTCGACCACTACCGGTTATATACAGTTGTATCCCCCGTTCATCACGTTGCCAGCGGTACGCGAGGTAGCCATCGGATGCCGGGTAGCGTACAACAACCTCAGCCCGAGTGACAGACGGTTCTACCGGCCAGCGCGGACTAACGATAGTATCCTCGTAACGGCTGGAGTCATCGACGATACCGGCCAGGCCCTCGAAGAGCGCACCCAGCATCGCACTGGCTCCCCAGCCATCGGTAGGAATAGTGTCAGGTCCGGAAATTCCAGGCCGACCGTCAGGATAGTACCAAAGATAGGAAGCGTTGGTCAGACGCAACAGATTGGCGTAGCGGCGTAAAATGTCGAGACCATACGGCTCGAAGCCAAATGTAAAGGCGCCACGAGCCAGTTCACCACCAACCAGAGGCATTATCCCGCCATTGACATACTCGCCGGGCCGTTCACCTTTACCACCTGCCATCCCAAAGCTTCCTGCCGGAAAAGGCGGATCAATGCTGTACCACTCAGCAAAGGCGCGGTTGAAATCACGACGGGCATAATAGGTTTCGATAATTGCCTGCGCCTGACCGATAGAAAGCACGCGGCGGTTGAGTGCATACGCATTCGAGAGGCTGAGCTGCGTAGCAGGATCAACACCGGTTGGGGTGAACGTAGGGTCTTCGGGAATAAAATGGGTAAAAAATCGGCCATTCCACGCCAGCTCGTTTAAGCGCTGCATAATAGCGTCAGAGAGTTCGTAATACTGCTGTGCCCGCTTGGTGTCGCCAACCCGATTCTCAATTCGTGCCAGAAGAAAGAGTGCGTAAGCAAGCCCAGTGTTGTCACCGTGAAAGGTGCCCCAGATGGTATCAGGTTCGATCCAGTGGCGTGGCGCCAGTTTACCATCGGGGCTGATAGTAGTCGGGCCATAGGCAAAATCCCACATGTCGATAGTATATGGCCGTCGTACCAACCCCCGGCTGGCATTCCAGCGTAATGGATTGGTCGTGATGTAGGTAGCCGCCCGTCGTAGTGCTGATAAATGGCTCTGTAACCATTGGTCATCTCCGGTCATCTGCCAGGCCTCGTAGACTCCCTGAATGTAAAGGAACTCGACATCAGACTCAACCTCTTTCCGAAATGCTTTTACATAACGGTCAGGGTAGTCGATCACATCGGGTAAACTTCCGTCGGGTAGTTGTGCATCACGGAACGCATCGAGTAGACTGGTCACATCTTGCTCGAAGTAGCGAAAACCGCGTCCCTGGTACACATGATCGCGCAGCCAGAGTAGGGGGTTGTCGGGTGAACGATAGCCGGTGATCAGGCGTCCATGCAATTCGTAGCTTACCCGCGCCTTAGCCATGAGTCGTTTGATGCGGGGATAGAGTGAGTCAATATCGCTCTGCCCACTGATCAGGCTGGTCTGAGCGTCGAGGATCACGATCTGACTACGCGCACCCGCCAGCCGCCCATCGATCAGGGCTACTGCCCACTGCGGCCCTAGCGCACCGCCTGCCGGCAGAACGATCTCCCCCATTCCATCGGTAACAATTGTTGTCCCTTGGGCAGCCAGCCGTCCACGGGCATCATAAAGCTGCACCTCAACTGGGCCACGATAAGCGGGGATCTGTACGACGATAGGAATAGATTGCAATGGTTGAACTATCGGCACCGGTCTGGCGAGAGTGAGTGACGCTCGTTGAGGTGCTGGTGGCAATTCAATAACCGCTGCTGGAGTCTGATCGCGCCAGTGTTCCGGTAGAAGCTCAGCGACAGCCCCACCATTTGCCAGGGCAACGATCTTTATCGTGGCAAAATACTGTACCAGCGTGTCATCAATCCAGCGCGGTTCGCTCAGCGGTGGTCCAATTTGCATTCCACCCGCGGCTCGCCATGCGCTGCGGAATGGTTCATATATCTGATCAGATGTTGGTTGCGCAGGCGAATGACAACTAACCAGCAGAATAACGAAGATAAGCCAATGAGTTATTTGTTTCATAGAGCGCCATTATAGCAGAAAATACAGAAATGAGTCCACTGCAAAAACTCACCACGGAGCACACAGAACACGCAGAGCGTGTAAGGTTTATGAATAATAAGGATAACTTTTGGCCATTGGGTGCATGGAAGAAAAAATTTCACAACCCTATGTTCAATGAAAGATAAAATTATCTTTAGTCTCTGTGATCTCCGTGGTCTCTGTGGTGAGAAGATCACCTTTTTGCAGTGAATTCAGAAATGATAGCAGAACAGGAGCAATGATCATCGCACGCACAATGGCAAGCTCTTCATAGGGTAGAGGTTTTCAACGATTCCGATTTTCGGTCGTGTTCGCCGATAAACGTCTGCACATACTACGGTGATCCCTGACCTGCGTCGTTGCCGTGTAGTCGTACACAGCGGTGTGCCCTTACACGCCTAGCGTTCGTGCTGGAGGATGAGTTGGGAAGTTGCCTTGAACGGTACGATGCCAGGTCTGATTGGCGAGCTTTGCTTATTCCTAATTATGGACTGCTGAAGCCATGCTTTAGCAGTCCCCAGTTCGTACTGTGGCGTGCGCCCGGCCCCTTTATCTTCCCTCTACTCTCTTCCTTTGCCCTTGTAGGAGAGAGTATGCGATGGGTTAGGAATACATTCCGCCATGCTCCTCGCATCACCACTGCCGGGCAGGGTGAAAAGTCCTATGGATATACCCTACCACTTGCAGCGATCTTTACGCTGACGTATACTGCCTGCATACTTGGGCTTTAATCGCGCTACCATTATCCAAACACTATCCGCGCACTGTAGCATCAGCAAGGAGCGCCTATGTCTCGTTTACCCGTGATCTTCATTCCCGGCTTCACCGGTTCGTTCAATCTCCCAGTCTTGCTCGATTGGCGCGGTCCAACATTGAATGGATGGGGTTTTCCCCCATTTGTCGATTACGGTAAAACACTGTTGCAAACGTTCACTCAAGCCGGCTACCGTCGCAATCGCGATCTCTTTGTCGCGTTTTACGACTGGCGGAAGCCGGTCGAGGAAAGTGCCCGTAACTACCTTGTTCCCTGGATCGACCGAGCGAAGAAGGCTGCCGGGGCCGATAAGGTGATCCTCATTGGTCACAGTATGGGTGGCCTGGTTGCACGCAGCTATATTCAGTCGTCTGCGTATCGCAATGATGTTGATTGCTTGATAACACTTGGCACCCCGCATCGTGGTTCAGCGGAAGCCTATACTGCCTGGGCCGGTGCGGAACCGCACACTGATGAGACTCTTCGTACAGTCTTCGCTGTCTACTTATGGTATTTGCGTCATATTCACCCGATTCAGACTGAGCTTGATCCGGTTAAGACAATTCATACTCAGGTACCTGGAGTACGTGATCTGCTACCGATTGATGATTATCTAATGACCGGAAATCCTCCACATTTAAAACCGGTAACTAGTATGGTAAACCGGAATCTATGGGGTGAGATGGTTAATCAGCCAGCGTCAGTTGCGATGTTGACCCAACGAGTATCGGTGACAACAATTACCGGCGTCGGTTTTAATACGCTGAGCACCATACTCGTTGGGCCACCACCAACCGATCATCCACTCCGTTATGCGGATGGTGTACCGCTCACGCGCCAGTATGATAGCCACGGTGACGGGACTGTTCTACAGCGAATGGCGGTTGTGCCACAGGCAAACAATTTACCATCAATTCCGGTGAGTCACGGTGCGCTGCCCGATAGTCCGCAGGCGCTGGCGTTGGTATTTAGAGAGGTTGGCGTAGCTCCGCCGGTGTTGGGCGCTATACCAGAAGCTGCGCCTCCGTCGCCTACGCCACGCCTGGTGATTATGACGGCATCACCAATTGCGGTGGAAGTTGAAGTTCCGGCCGGCCCGCCGCTAGCACCGACTGGAGTATTGGGAGCTGGCGTGGCACGCACTACACGACGCCGAAGACGAATAAAGGGACGGAATTATGGGCATGCAGGGAAGGCCCTTAATCTCGTTGTGATCGATTATCCGACTGTCGGTGATTATCGACTGGTTTTGCACGGTACCGATTCGGGCCATTTTGCAGTTGGGGCGATGCTGGTTGGTGTTGGTGAACCGGCAATGCTGGGGGGTGAGGGAGCGATGGCAACGGCTGCGCCAACAATCACAACGATTGAGGGTGAAATTGTGCGCGCTGCCGATCTTTTCTACACCTGTACGTTGAGTACCGTCGATGCGCCTCAGCTCAGCTTTGATGCGCGGAGTACGATGGGTGCTGCGATAGAGCAACTCAGTGCTGCGATGAGCGAACGCGGCGGCGTATTAGGGGTAGCGCCGGTTAGTGATGATCGGTTACGCAACGTGTTGAGCGGTGATCCAACTGCTATTGCGACTTTGATGACATTGCCACCGCTTGCACGTCGCCAGGCAATTGATCAACTCATCGATCTATGTCAAACGATGGTTGGCGATGAATACGAACGGGCGATGGCCGTCATCACGATGCTTATGCAGGTACGAGATGCGATTGCCGGTGTATGACTATCACCTTTCCTCAACCCCTTCCTCGCCCACCAGGGGCGAGGGAAGGGATGTGGAGTAAACAACTGCCGGGCAGGAAACACTAGCTGCTCTCTTCCCACTTCTTACCTCTCTCTGATCGCCTCGGCAGTTGTCTCAACGGAAATGATCCCCACATCAACCATCCCCTGATTGGGCACATCAACCGCTATTTCCCAGGCAGTACCAGAAAAACCAACGTAGAGCATCTGTCTTCCAGAAGGAACATCAGGGATGGTAAAACGACCATCGGCAGCAACCGGAATTTCGGTAGGGTTCGCTAATGTAAACACAACCGCCCCTTCACCCGGTGCAATCACCTGTCCGACAATCACGCCACGACCACCGGGCAAGGCGATCAAGTTGCTTCGCCAGAGGATAACTGCGGCCATGACCATCAGCATCCCACTGAGAATGAAGATCGCAATGCGTATTACTCGTCGCCCCTGTCCAGGTGGAATAAGCGGTGGTCGCCACTTCACATAGTAATCGGGATTGAATTGCTCACCCGGACTCATTGCTTCCTCCTTACCCTCTTTCGCCTTCTGCGCCTCTTGTTATCCCTCCCGACAATGGTGCACGCTAATCGCACTGTGGAGCTATTCGACACGTACAGTCGGGCTGACCAGCGCTTATTGCAGATGTGTTTCAGACGTGAAATGACATGTCACCCTGCTTACGGCCTGCGCACGTTGAGATCATCGAAACAGACACTCGTTGCATCCCAACTACGCAACCCAATCCCGCCCTGAGTGAACGTAGTGTCACGAGCCTGAACGACCAACTGACCGTCAATGAAGGCTGTGAATGTATCACCGCGTACCTCTACGCGCACCTGTCGGTCGCTACCATACCAGTTATACCCGGTTGGTGCGTCAACGCGGGCAATCGGTACCGACAATTCTCGGCCATTGATCCACTTGCGAAAAATAAATGCACCTTTCCCGTACCCTGGGTCATATTGAAACGTATAACCGTTGAATGCCGGCCCACCTGAATCGCGGAAGAAGATGCCATAACCATTGCCCTGGCTAATACGAGCCAGATTTATATCAATAACGTAATCACTCCGGTTAAGTGAGTGATAGATACGGCCTGTACCCTCAATGCAAAGACGACCATCACGAACTTGCCAGCGCCCATTCTGGATCGTCCAGTTATCGAGATGAGCGAAATTATCAACAAACAAGTCACTACAGTTGCTGCCAAAAGCACCGGCAGCCCGACAGAGTGCATCGCGTGTACCTTCACCGGTAAGAGTTAGACTGGCTATCGCCACTGCTGCCACCAATCCGAGCAAAATTGTGATTTCGGTCATTGATTGACCATTCCCAGTCCATGAGAGGCGTTTCACAAACCATCATCCTTTCGTTGCAGCGATTCGGATGGGCAGGTTGAAGTACTCTCAAGGCCTTGCCGCCCTGATCTGCACTCGATTGCTATGAAATGTGCTCTGTCCACCTAAATCGGCCAGTGCGTCGGGAGTTGTCCAATTGACGTTCCGACCGTCGGGTGAAAGGCTTGCCCAGTGTCCTTTTGTGGCAGCGACCACGCCTACCGGTACGTTGGTGCTGATAACCGCACGCAGACAACATTGTCCGCGTTCGTTGATCACAATCACTGTCTCGCCATCGCGAATATTACGGGCAGCAGCATCGACTGGGTTGATCTCAATTTGTGGCTCTCCTTCTTTGCGACGGAGACTCGGTTGGTTCGCCATACTCGATGATACAAAATGATGTGGCGCAGCAGAAATTAGGGTCAGCCATCCGTCTTCGAGCGGATGGGTCACATATTCGGTCGGTGGCTCGTAGTGTGGTAGTGGATCGAGACCCTGAGCTGCCAACGTGGCACTCCACAGCTCCACTTTGCCCGATGGTGTTGGGAAGTGGCCGTTGGCAAAGGGAACTTCATCCTCCGGCGACAGGGTCAGGCGTACCGTTCCCTCGCGTTGCAGACGTTCAAAGGTAATGTCGGCCAGAAATGGATTATGTGCCCGTGAAGCATCCAATACTCCACGAATTGCTTCTTCCGCGCTCTCGTGCAACCACGGTTCGGTATAGCCCATCGCTCGTGCCAGCAGACGGCTTACATCCCAATTACTCTTTGCTTCACCCAATGGTGCAATGGCCGGTTGATTGAGGGTCAGATAGCGATGACCATAGGCGCGATGCAGATCGAGATGTTCAAGCTGGCTGGTTGCAGGTAAGACAATATCGGCGTAACGAGCGGTATCGGTCATAAAGAGGTCATGCACGACGGTAAACAGGTCTTCTCGTCGTAATCCCTGTTCGATCAGACCGGCATTGGGAGAGGAAGCTAGCGGGTTTGCACAGTACACGAAGAGCGACATAATCGGTGGATCGGTTACTTCGCCTGTGAGCGCTGCACCAAGACGGTTCATATTGATGGAACGGGGTGGCGATGGACATTCCGAGGCGTGTCCGATGGCTTCACTATCCCATACGGCATAACCGCCCGTCGAATAAGCCAGACCGCCACCACGCACACCGTATTGACCGACAACGGCCGGCAGGCAGAGCAGGGCACGGAAAGTTTGACCACCATTCTGATGGCGCTGAATACCATCAGCCGTTTTGATGATTGCCGGTTTTGTGGTTGCGTAGCGACGCGCCAGCTCGATGATGGTTTGCGCTGGCAAGCCAGTAATGGTTGCGACTCGTTCGGGATCATACTCAGCCGCCCGTGCTCGTAGTTCACGCCAACCTACCGTGTGTGCTTCAAGCCATGGTTCATCGTGCAAATGCTCGGCAAAAATAACGTGCATCATCCCAAGAGCTAACGCGCCATCCGTCGCCGGATTGATCGGCAGGTGCAAATCGGCCGAGCGGGCAGTAGCAGTTCGTCGTGGATCGATCACAACCACATAAGCCCCGGCGCGTTGCGCCTGGCGGATAAACGGCATCGCATGTGGGCCGGAGCTGGCCGGGTTGTGTCCCCAAAGAATGATCAGTCGGCTATGCAAAAGATCATCGTAGTCAGGGCTGTAACGTGCACCGAGCGTAGCGTAAACGGCGGCATGCGCTGCAGCACAGCAGATAGTGCGATCAAGAGCACTGGCGCCCATCCGATTCCAAAGTCGCGCATCAACAATCGCGGTTTGTAGTAACCCCAGTGTACCACTGTACGAATAGGGGAGAATGGCCGCAGCTCCATATTCGGCAATAATGGCCTTCCATCGTTCGCTAATCGTCGCGATTGCCTCGTCCCAGTCGATCCGTTTCCAGGAGCCACTACCTTTAGTGCCAGTACGGCGAAGCGGGTACAGCAAACGGTCTGGACTATACACTCGTTCGAGGTATGGCCGTACTTTCGCGCAGAGCCATCCTTGCGTAATCGGATGTTCGGGGTTGGCATAAAACGCAACCGCACGTCCATCGCGTACTTCGGTGATGGTGGCACAGGTGTCGGGGCAATCGTGTGGGCAACAGCCGCGAATAAGGGTCGTTGTCATAAAACTTCTCCGCTGGTGGTCGCCAGGGCGTGGCTGAACATGCGTGCAGATTGCAAACGTATTATCGTCAGCTCCCTGTGTGCATCCATTTGGGGATTAGTGACGATCAACATTCGCACGTAGACTCTTTGAGAGGTATTGTAGCACTCACGTAAAGGTGTGTTTCATTCGCGGGCCAATGAGTTATCCCCAGCATCTCCACGATCTATTGTCGTAATGTGGATAACTTATGCAAAAATGTGGATAACTTTTAGAATACGGTGGATTACAAATTGATGACAACTTAGGCCCATCGAACTCATGTAAGCTCCAGTTGCGAAGCGCGTAATCTGTGCTATGCTTTGATTGAACAGCAACCCTGCATACGAGCAATGGTCGCAAAACAGTATGACCGTCATCCTGTTTGAAGATGAACTCTGGCGCCACTTTGCAACATTAGTTCAGGCTCGTCCGGTCTTTGAACTACGTTGTGGCGCCTTCTCGACTCGTGAGCGTGTTATGGCGATCCTTGGCCGACCGGCCCACGGATTGATGCGACCCCATCTAATGGCGTACTTCGGGCCATCCGGCGGGTTAGCCTCATTGTTAGCGAGCAGTGATCCCATTCTGTTGGTGAACGGGCGGGCTCTCAACCTTGAATGGTTAACTGCACTTGCCTGTGAACCGATCAACACCGCTTATATCACCGGAGAGACACTACTTGGGGCACGAGTATCACCGGCGCTTGCCAGTGCAATCATCTATTATCTCCGCGAGCAGCAGGCTGAAGCTGCTCGCGATGAGTTGCTACGTTTTGCTCGTGTAGTTGAACTACGGCCCCCGGCAGCACTCCTGACATATCCATGGGACCTTATTACCGAGGCTGGCGAGCAGTTAATTCGCGATGAACCATTGCTGGCCCGTCGTCTCCCGCTCTTCTCCGCTGACTCGCCTCACCTCATCACGTATGGAAAGCGGGTCTACGTTGACCCGGCAGCGCAACTGATTGGGCCAGTAGTGTTTGATAGCCGTGATGGGCCGATCTTTGTTGAAGCGGCTCATATCGAACCATTTAGTTACATCCAGGGGCCTGCCTATATCGGTCCTGGCACGATCATTGCCAGTGCCCGCATTCGTGCAGAAAGCTGTATCGGGCCGGTTTGTCGGGTCGGCGGTGAGGTCGAGGCGTCGATTATTCACGGCTACTCAAACAAACACCACGATGGATTCCTCGGTCATAGTTGGCTCGGCGAATGGGTAAATATTGGTGCAATGACAACCAATTCCGATCTAAAAAACAATTACGGTTCAGTACGAGTAATGCTCGAGGGCATTGGGCAGATTGATACCGGTATTCTCAAGTTGGGCTGCTTCCTAGCCGATCATGTAAAATTAGGGATCGGTCTCCATCTCACCGGTGGAACGATGATCGGTACCGGTTCCAATGTCTTCGGTATGCACAGTGCCCCCAAAAATGTCCCTCACTTTACCTGGGGTGGTGAGGTGTTTCGCGAGTATCGAATCGATACAATGATCAGTGTGGCTCGAATCGTCATGGCCCGTCGCAAACGTGAACTGACACCCGCCTATGAGCAAGTGCTCCGCAAGGCATTCGAGCTAACCCAGCCGAGTCGCGATGGTTTGGGGTGAGAACGATGTCATTTCGCTCGTTGCCAAGTGTCGATACGTTGATCCGTGCTGTACAGCCCGATTGGCCGGAGCTACCGCACGAATTAATCCGCGATGCGGCGCGGGTGGTATTGGCCGAGGCGCGTGCAGCGATCAGCGCTGGTCATTCGCCACCGGAAGTATCGGCATTGATAGCGGCAGTTCATACGCGCTTAAAGGCCAGTTTTACCCCAAGTTTGCGGCCACTGATCAATGCTACCGGTGTGATCATTCAAACCAACCTGGGTCGTGCCCCGCTGAGCGAAGCTGCACGGGCGGCAATGCAGGCAATTGGCGTCAGTTATAGTAATCTTGAGTATGATCTTGCTCAGGGAGAACGAGGTTCGCGCCACGTTCATCTTGAGTCGCTACTAACGCAGTTGACAGGAGCTGAGTCGGCATTGGTTGTCAACAACAATGCTGCTGCTGTGTACCTGGTGCTCATTGCATTGGCTGCTGGTCGTGAAGTTATCGTCTCGCGTGGGCAAGCGGTAGAGATTGGTGGTGGGTTCCGTATTCCTGATGTCTTGCGCGCCAGTGGAGCAGTGCTGGTTGAGGTTGGCACCACCAATCGTACTTACACTCGTGATTATGTGGCTGCGATCAGCGAACGCACCGCTCTGATCTTGCGAGTCCATGCCAGCAATTTTCGCCTGATCGGTTTTGTTCACGAACCACCCCTGGCAGAACTGGCTACCGTTGCTCATCAGTATGGTTTACCATTGCTCGATGATTTAGGCAGTGGAACGCTTATTGATACGCGCCAGTTTGGGCTACCACCTGAACCAATGGTACAAGAGAGTGTTGCTGCTGGCGCCGATCTAGTGACATTTTCTGGCGACAAACTGCTTGGTGGGCCTCAAGCCGGGATCATTGTCGGACGCCGCGATCTCATTGGGCAATTACGTCGCCATCCACTGGCCCGAGCCTTGAGAGTTGATAAGAGTACCATTGCCGGCCTGGCGGCGACACTGTACAGTTATCTGCGTGGGACAGCCCTACAAGAGATTCCGGTCTGGAAGCTGATTAGTACGCCAGTAAGCGATCTGCTAGCACGAGCGCAAGTCATCGCTGCTGCGCTGAGCGCAGTCGGTATTCCGGCCCGTGCTACCGATTGTGCCAGTGCCGTAGGAGGAGGTTCGTTACCGGGAGTCACTCAACCGAGTGCAGGTGTTCTGCTTACACCTGCAACTGAAAATGCTACTGCACTTGCTCATCGCTTGCGTATGGCCGATCCTCCGGTTGTAGCCCGAATTGTTGATGAGCAGGTGCTGTGCGATCTACGCAGTGTCTTTCCTGCCGAGGATGCGGTGCTCATCAACGTGTTGCGCGAGGTCTGGCGATGAATATCTACGGTCTCTTGCTGGCTGCTGGTCAATCGGTACGGATGGGGCAACCCAAACAACTTCTCTCCTGGCGTGGACAGCCGCTCGTGGCACACGTCGCCAAAGAAGCGCTCACCGTTCCCCTTGCCGGACTAGTTGTTGTTGTTGGGGCAGCCGAAGATGCCGTTCGTTCGGCCCTCCGCGATCTCCCCGTCACTATTGTCCCGAATCCAGACTTTGCGGCAGGCTTAAGCACCTCATTAGCAACAGGCCTCCGCTCATTACCCGCTACTGCCGATGCCGCCCTGATATTATTGGTTGATCAACCGCTGGTTACAGCCCGACTGATACGGCAACTGATCAACGCCTATCAATCTCGACCTGACGTACTTGCTGTAATCCCACGCTATCATGGTCAGCGTGGCAACCCCGTGATTATCGCTGCTCCTCTGTTCTGCGAACTGTGTCAGTTGAGTGGCGACCACGGTGCCCGCATTGTACTAGATCGCTACGCCGATCAGATCGTTTGGCTAGACGTGGACGATCCGGCAGTGGTGACCGATGTTGATACACCAGCAGCCTGGCAGGCGCTAGTTGGTGAGTATGGGCAGTCTTCGACGAATAAATAGTCGATAGCTCCTTTCGGCACGTGATACAGCGGGTTCCCAACCTACCTCGGAGAAATACTTGTGAGTCTTGAGGTACTCGTACACCATAACGTGTGGAGATGGCAGGCAAACGGACATTCGTCAGCGTATCATAAGCAGCCGAAAATCAGAAATGATGAAAACCCCTATCGCCCATTACGATAGGGGTATCTTCACTGTACTTACCACAGATGATAGTGGAGTTTGCAATACACCTGCTTCTTCTCATCCACGCAACCGCCGCAACTCGGCCTCTAGCTCACGCAGACGGGCTGCAAGCTCCGCTCGTGCGGCTGCTTCCCGTTGCGCTTGTTCTGCTGCCGCTCGCGCCAGCGCTTCCGCCTCGGCCCGTGCGGCTGCTTCCCGCCGGGCCTGTGCTTCTGCCTCGGCCCGTACGGCCGCTTCCCGCTGCGCCTGTTCCGCTGCTGCACGTGCCAGCGCTTCCGCCTCCGCCCGCGCTGTTGCTTCGCGTTGGGCCTGTTCTTCCGCTGCTCGCGCTCGTGC
>JAGHYT010000117.1:0-12414 GCA_017743535.1 Chloroflexus sp. | reverse complement strand
ATTGAACAGCGTGAGGCGCAAAAGCTATGTCTTCAGAACGATTTTGCCCACAATGTGGTTCGCCGGTCGCGTCCACCGAGCGGTTTTGTCTCAATTGTGGTCGCCGTCTGTCGGAACAACCGCAAATACCGCTACCATCGGAAACTCCGCCCTCACCATCTTCCATCATCGCCTTCGCCCAGACAGGCAGATGGCACTGGATCATTATGGCTGTTGGTCTACTAGCTCTGGTTGTCATTGGTGGTAGTGCGTTTCTTATCCAGGTATTTCGCTCACCTGAAGCAGCGCCGCCATCGGTGGCGACAGTGCTGACGCCTTCTCCTGCTCGCACTACCACTTTCGTACTCCAGAAAGCATCGGCGACCGCTATCGGTGGAATCATCGGTCAGCCGACACCTCTTGGTGCTGCTGCACTGGCACAAATAGCACAGGCACAGACGGCCCAGGCATTGACAGAGATTGCCCCTACGCAAACGGCAGCAGCACTCGACGCTGAAGTCAGTACACTCTTCGCTCATGCGCGACAAGTCTTTTACGATGAATTTGTTGATAACAGGAATGCCTGGTTTACCGGAGAATTTCAAGAGATTGAACTTGACCTGATCGAAGATGGTGTATTTAAGGTATTGTGGACTGGACGTGGCACATCGTATGAACTGTACGAACTCAGCTCATTCACTGATTTTATGAGCGAAGTCGATTGTCAAATCTTCCGTGGTGGAGAGAATGGTAGTTGCGGTTTGATTTTTGCCGAGCAACGGAATGTTGGCTTCTACAAGTTTGAATTTTTCATTGACTATTACCGCCTCTCGGCGATCACAACCGAAGGCGAACCGGTTGTGTTAGCCGAAGGTGATCCACGTCGCTTGGCCCGCATCAGTGAGCAGAATCGGCTACGTGTCATCAGACAAGGTGATCGGATTCGACTGTTCGTGAACGGTGCACTGGCTGCTGATCTCCGTGATGCTACCTTCGGCGCCGGACGGGTTGGCGTTTCAACGGCCTGCTACCGCGAAGAAGGTGGGGTTGAGGTTCACTTCGACAATTTTGGTATCTGGTCGCTACCGACCGGCTCGTGAAAGGATACGACGATGGAAGCTGCTTTTCCACATCTGCTCGAAGAATTTGTGGTGGTTCATGCCGCGATGGATCGTGTCGAGACAGTTATGACCGATGAGGCATTGATGAAACGCTGGATGTCGCCAGCCGTGCAATTTATACCGCTCGACGGCTGGAACTTCGCGACCGGTGCGCGCTGGCGGTTACGGCTAACCGGTGTAGGGCCATTGCTAGAAGCCGGTTATCTCGTCGTTGAACGACGACCGGGCCTGATTCTCTGGGCATTCGACGGCTTCTGGGAAGGGTTTGATGCCTGGCAGTGGCTTCCGTGGCAGGGAAATCCTGATCAAACGCTTATCCACAATCGCATTGAGTACCGCTTACGTGTGCCTGGGCTTGATCTCATTTGGCCGCTCACGATTGCCCCGCTGATGAAACTGGACGCCCAGGCACAGATGGTACGACTGCGTCAGGTGTGTGAAGCGGTGATGGGCACACGCTGATAGAGCCGTACTGGGGCGTATCGCTATCTATGGCCTGCTGAAATGTGGCTTCAGCAGGCCAAAGGCTACTCTTTCGGAATGTACACAAGGATGTGATGTGCGATGACATCCATACTTCCGAAACAGGATGTTTCGACCAGGCTCTAATGCCCATCATGACGATCATCAGCAGTGACGAGTGGTGAACTCGTCACTGCCGATCATTTCGCTTTGCGCACTAACGCTGTATAACCGGCAGATAAATCCGACGCTCGGTGCCAACCATAAATTGAATAGTGTATGGCGCTGTCAAAGCATTCCCCGCTCTGTCCTTCACGCCTGTCGTCACCGTTACGCTGTAGGCACCCGTGGTCAGTACCGTCCGGGGCATGAGCACAATTTGCTGGAGTGCCGGATCGAAGGTAACCCGTGCCGGAATAGTTGTACCGCCACTCCGCCGCAACATCACCGTTGTGGACGTAACGGTTGTGTCATCGAGTGCCTCAGAGACACCGAACCGAATGACCGGCGCATACAATGCACTTTCGGTATCACTGAAGATAGCCGTGGTTGACACCTGTATTCCTTGGGTGCCATGCTCTGGATCGCTCCACAACACCTCTGGCGGCGTCGTATCGCCCTGTGGCGATACGGTGATCGCAATGGTAGCCGAACGACTAGTAGAGGTGCCGTTACTAACGCGGAAGGTAAACCCATCGGCGCCGCTAAAGTTGGCAAATGGATGATAGGTCAGGTTCGGCGACGTGCCGCTCAGGGTTCCACCGTGCGGCTGTTCGATAATTTCATAGGTCAGGGGGAGGTTACTGACGTCATGTCCATGCAATGTGATCGTCAGCGGAGTCTGGTAAGCTGTCGTCAGCGTTTGCGGTTCGGCCACAAGTGGCGTCACCAGATTAACCCAGGTATTCGTTGGGGTCTCTTCCGGCACACTGGGGAAGTAGACTATTGCCTGATTGCTCACCACTGTGCCCGATGCTAGCCCACTGCGCAAGGCTACGGTGTAGGTGATCACTCCCTGCGAATCGCTGGCCCCTTTTGGCCCTAGCTCACCGACGTACCAGATCATTTCACGACTCGCTGCACTGTACTGACCGGTTCCATGCACAAAGGTGAGGGTGCTCTCATCAAAGACATCCGGCAAGCGATTGACAACATACACGCCGTAAGCCCGCCCTTCCCCTTCGTTTTCGTAGCGAATGGTGTAGGTCACTACCTGACCAGGTAACAGGTCGCCGGTCGGGCCAGTAATGTCGTTCGGGTCTTTTGCCCGACGAACACTGAGACCCGTACAACGATTATCAGCGGCAGTACAAACACCCGCTTCAGGTCGTCGCGCCACCGTAAGAACTTGAATACTGGACAAGAGATCACCACAATCTTTGCATCCACCTTGCGCACCCAGACCGGGAATGCACCGCTCCCCGAATGAGCATTTCTCGATCAAATCGGGCCCCGGCGTCCACGCATTCCCTGCTGCGTCACAACTATACTGGGCGCATTGACCGGGCAACGTGCCCTGCCGCCAAAGTACTTGACCCGGTATACAGCAATGATCGAGGCGGCCTTCAGCGGTTGCACACTCGGTGCGGCACCGGCGCAAATCGGATACGGTATCGTAGACCTCATATGCCGTCCAGACCCAGCCGACGCCGGGGATCCACCACGTCGTCACCACCGAGCCAGCTTTTTTCGCCACTTCCAGAAGCGGGTGCTTGTTGAACATGCAATTCGCAACACAGCGCGCAGCCGAGCAATCTCCTGCCTGGGGGGCTGCTTGGGTCAGACCGGCCAGCCAACCGCCGGAGAAGGTGTATTCACCGGTCGTCAGATTTACCTGCATGCCGCCGCTAGAGTCGCGCACGATAAACTGACCGCTGCCGATAGTCATCTCGGTCACCTGGCCGTCCTGGCTCACGCTCAAGACACGGGCGAAGCGTCGGTTGGGGAGGCGTAGCACGACATGGGTCATCACCCGTCCGTCTTGCTCGGTGAAGCGTGCTGCGTCAACATACTGGAAGCCATCGGCCAATGCCTGTTGATACATCTGATTCAGGGTTGTATTACCGGCGCGTAACGTTGCCAATTCTGTTTCACTGAGGCGGGTGATTTGCGGTGGTTGCGTTCTGGTCGGTTGATAGCTCTCATATTCAGACAGATTCAAGAGGTCTGACCGATAATTGTGTGCGGCAAAGATCGTGTAGGTGCCATCGGTATAATCAGCGGGTAAGCCCCAATCAAACCGCACACGCGCCGTCAAGAATCCTTCGGCGTTTGGCGCCAGATCACCCAGTTTCCAAAAGACTTGATGGCGCTCCGGCCAATAGATCGCCCCACCGGTGCCCTCCAGAAATGTCGCCGCGTGCGGTAATTGCAGCACCAGAATACTCCCACTGATCGTTTGATCCATCATATTCAGATACTGAACGGCATAATCCACGGTCTCCCCTGGACTGATCAGCGTTGGCCCGCCAGTGCGTACCAGCATTTCTCCGGCCACTTCACCGGTTGCCGGTTCACGGAGCCAGGGGTAGAAGAGCACATTATCGCCCACCCGATCACCCTGACCGGACGGATTCTGGCGTTGGTGTAACGGCCCGCTTGCGTGTCCCCAGTAGTTGTATCGTGCATCGATTGGTGGGGTACCAATTGCTTTGACTGCCTCTTGTGCGTTATCGTGGAACCGATTATATCGCAGTACCGGAGGCGTTGTTACCGGATAGTTATTAAAACTAAACTCGACACCCGAACCGAACGAGTGGTGAATTTCACAATTCTGGATGTTCACCGTTGGTAATTCATCTCCTCCTTCCCATCCCCCGAGAAGAGATACGCTGGAATATCGGTTCTCCCTACCTGCATATCCAATCTCACAATGGTTCAGCGTAACGGTGGCGCTGAGGATTGCTCTGATGCCCTCCCAGTACGCAGTTGGATCGGTTGCCGTGAATACGATCGGTCGTTCGGGGGTACCTACGGCGATCAGCGATGCGTCTCTGTCTACGAAAAGAGCTCTACTTGCATCAAACCGGAGCACCGTACCTGGTCGGATCGTGAGCAGACCATTTGGCTGAATCGTGACACCGCGAACTTGTACTGGAATGCCAATATCACCTAAATCCCATTGTCGTCCGCTCGTGATGCCACAATCCATCATCACCAATGCATCAATGCCGTTCCCACTGGCGGTCAAACCACGTGCCGTGATTGAGCTGTCGCAGTTCCAATCAATGGCTGGTCCGGCGTTGTTGCGTAGCGTGATGTTCTCTAGGGTAAGGTTAGAATTATTAGAATTATCATACCGACCTGCGGAAATACCAGCCTGGTAAGAAGTATTTCTGGTTCCATTTCCCTCAATGGTCACATTGCGCAAGCGCATTTCAATGTAACCACCCTCCTGTGTGTATATGCCGCCAGCATTGTTATCCTTGACCGACCCTCCTTCCCATGTCAACCTGAGAGTACCGTTCGGCCGACCAACTAACCAGACTCCTATGCCGTCTTGATTATAGTGAGTGGTTTCGCCACCGTTACTGTAAACATTGACATCGGTAAACGTGATTGTCCTGCCTGCGCAAGAACTCGATCCGTCACATGCCAAAATATCTATTCCTCTATCCAGGTTATGATGAATGTTACAGTTTGCCACTTGGGCATCATCGGTAGCTATTGTTAAGGCAGGAGAGTACTCTCTAGCTTTGCTTATATCGCAGTGACGCAGCCGCAACGTACTTCCTCCTTTTGCCTCTATACCCCTAAAGGCGTTCGCCGTAGCTGCAGTTATAGTGATCGGCTGTGTTGCCGTTCCTTCAGCGATCAACCGCCCACCCTCGGCCACAATAATTTTCTCAGGTTCGCCATTGAATGTGAGCGTTGTACCGGGCATAATGGTCAATGTTCGTCCACTTGGAATAGTGAGAGTACAAGCTGTATAGCCGCACGGCGCGATTTCAAAATTTGTCCCGCCCAGGGTAACATCCTGCGTGAGAGTGGTGTTTGTTCCGCCAATTGATACCACGTTGCGCGTATTGTTACTAAACGTCAGATCGGCGTAGGTAGGCTGCATGTCTGGTGTTGATTGATAAACAGTATATTCATAATTATGGCCACTAAAATGGACATTGCGAATAGTGGGGGTCAAACCCTGACCATTCAGATAGACTGCTAACAAACCACCATCACGTACTTCGCTGTTGGTCAGGGTAAACCGCGCTCCCTGCTGTACCTCAATCTGGGCCTGATTCTAACCAAGTGCAAAGTTGTAAAGCCTGCTCATGCTAGCATACCGTACACTCACATGGTCGAGGATCGTCTCACTGCCGTTGGTCAAAACCATCCCGTACCAATCACCCTTTGTGCCGTTGCTATTTCCGTCGCCGTTGGTGTCACCACCTGCACTGTCATCAGCCAGACTAGTGAAGACAACCGGTTGATCGGCTGTACCCTGGGCGATCAGGCGTCCGTCTACCCGCAGACCAGCAGCTCCACCCAGCCCAGTTGAATAGTTTAAAAACTTCACCACCACGCCCGGCTGGATCGTCAATGTGGCGCCGGCTTGTACTATCAGAGCACATTTCTGCACTACATACACATTCCCCGTTGTCCAGGTGGTATCCGTGGTAATTGGGCTGCACGCAGGCACGATTTCCTGTGGTTGGGGTGGTACTGTCATTGGGATGGTTGCTGAACGTGCTACTTTACCGGCCAGCAACAGCCCGCCTAGCAGCATAATTCCGCCAATGATTGACCAGAAGTTGATACGGGAACGCATACATCACCTCCGTACAATGAAACGCGATATTACCATTCCAAGCGCCGTTGAATAAGGGGGAGATAGATACGTCTCGGTTCGATGCCGATTCCGTGGATGGTTCGTTCGCTCAACGGATGCAGAGGGTCGGTGCTGGTTATTTGAAGCACCGTACTTACCGGGCCAGTCGTGAGTGGCCGAAAACGGACGTCAATGGTACAAGATGCGCCCGTTGCAATTGCTGTTCCCCAGCAACGATCCTGACTGATGGCAAAGCGGGCAGCATCAGCACCACCAAATGCAATGTTGGTTACGAGCAACGGCCGATCACCGGTATTGGTAATGGTGACCGGAAGAGTGAAGGAGAAGCCAACTGATGCGGTCATGGTGGTTGATTCGGCTAGACTGATGCCGATAGTGGGTGGTTGTATCGTCACCGCCGTCCAGGTTCGCCGGTTATTGTCAGTATTAGTGTCCGGTGGATTGACGCTATTGATGACGGCGCGGAAGGTGTACGAACCATTCACCGGCGGATTATAAGGAACATCGAGCACATATCGTTGAGCCGGTTGTAGAGCAACTTCACGGCTGATTACCAGCGTTTCCTGCCCCCCTGGTGGCTGGACATACAGGGCAAGCTCAGCACTTCCTGGCTGCACCACGTGCGCAATCTGTAATCGTAGCGTGTTAGTGACGCCTTGCGTCAGGGTCAGTGGTGCAGCCCCCGGCAGTGGTTGCGGAGCAACGACTGATAGCGCGTCTGCCTCAAGTCGTACATCGATTGTCGGCGATTCAACCACAGTGACTTGTACAGAGTTACTTACCCGATGACCATATTGGTCAATAACTTCATAGCTCAGCGTATGTTGACCCGCAGGCAACACGATATTCGCCAGTGTTGAACCGACGCCCAGCGTTCCGGTTACGGTACGCCAGGTACCCTCAAGAAAAGCCTGGGTCTCTGGATCATGCGCGGTTGCCTGAAGGAGCAATGGTGTACCAACGCTCACCTCGACACCAGCCGGTGGTGAGAGAATATTCACGAGTGGTCGCAAGTCTGGCCGAACGAGACCGCTCACCTCGGCGCTACTTGTATTAAAGCCATCCGATGCGATAACCCGTAATCGCGCATGGTTGCAGACGGGCAATGCCGTCACCGGGATCGATAGGCTCGTCTCTTCAACGAATGCGTCTAGCGGGTACCAGTTTGCCCCATCGTCTGGGCTATATTCCACCACATACGTTAATGATGGGTTCGTGCTCAACGTTGATTGACCGGTAACACCAGCACGATACTCCCACTGTAAGCTGATGGTTGACGTTGCCGCACCGGTTGGGGCGAGGTTTGCACCAGGCGATGGCGAGACAATCCGTGGCGCCGATAAGTTGCCGGTGATGAAGGTTGCCAGAGGTGTTCCAGATAGGGTGTGAGCGATCTCGATCCGCACAGCTTCCGGATCAATTGGAATGATTTCAAATAATGTGTCATGTCGCCGACGTGGATCAGGTGGCGAGAGCGATCTTCCGACCATACCACTACTAAGGAGGCGACCACTGGCATCGTAACTTGTCAGGTAGACGGGTTGATAAGTGCTGCTACACAATGGCAACAGACTCTCCGTCTGAGAGAGATAACCTGCCACCGACATTTCTGTGAACAAGGAATCCTGCATCCCTGCTGTTCCGGTCGGCAATGCAACCAGGCGGATAGTGTCAGGAATAATTCGCCATTGCAGACATGGTTCCCATGTATAACCTCTGGTATACCCTTCCGTCTCTATCAGCTCGTAATGAGCCTGAAACGCTACGAAACGTCCGGTGCTCGTTGTGGGTACTGCCGACGTCGCTGCCGGTGCCGATTCACTTGGCGCAGGAGCTGCTGACAGGCTCTTGAAGAACTGCTCAAACGTCGTAATAGTCGCTTCGGACGGCCATTCACGCAACGACGCGAGCACTAACCCCATAACGTCATACCACTCTCCCATTGCCCGCCAAGAAGCAAAGCGTCCAGGGGTATGGCAGATTCGGCCTTGATCACAGTTGGCAAACTGCCCTTTAATCTGTGCAACGGTATCCGGTACACCAAGGAAGAAGGTGGCATCCTGAAGCTGCATACCTACCGGCGGATAATGCGGCCACTCGTATTGCTCTCTCAGGGTGTAAAGCTCAAGCGCGTGCCCCATCTCGTGAATAAATGCCGCAGGATAACGTTCATCAACGAACAAGACACTCCGCCGGAGTGGGAGATTGGCGCCGTGTACCTCTTCACCAAGGCTTCGGTGTGGCATCACCGCGATAATAAAATCGACTCCTTGTTGTTGACGATAACGACGATAGGTGTTATCAGCCGCGAGCTTCGTGGCAATGCCGTTCATTAAGCCGATGCGCGTCCAATATGAGGAAATCTTCAATACCGGTGCCACCTCTACCCGCACCTGACTAGGTAAGATGGGAAACATTGCCGGGAGTAACGTATGCACAGCACGTACTGTTTCTGCAATGTTCGCCCGTCCTTCGGGCAACTCGACCGGTACAACCCGGAAGGTCACAGGCCGCTGAGCCGGTGGCGGAGAAAAGGTAAGCGTTTCTGGAATTCCCTCGATCTGTTGCAGTCTACCGCTCTCACTATAACCGGTCACGCCACGGGTATCCAGAAAAACCTTTAGGGTCGCTGTTGGCTGGCTAACTGTCGGTAAAATAAAGTTCACCGTACTGAGGCCATGCTCTGTGTCATACCGTCCGTAATCGGTCAGGTCGCGGTGAAGAGTGATAGCGTGGTTCGTCGGTTAAACCACCTGACCGTCAAACTCGGCGTACACCTGTACTCCACGTAGCGAACGTTCACTTACAGCGAGATCGATGGTGAGTAAGGTCTCTTTACCCCGAATCAAGGGTAGGCGACGGTTGTCATCGACTAACAGGCTCTGACCAAGCCGGTACCCGCTCATCCAAATGGATGGAAAGGTCAGGGTGTTTTGGCGATACCTGCCTGTAGGTAACGGACGATCCAGCGTGAAAAACTGGGAGTAGAGTCCAACCTCTACCGTTGCGCCGCGTTGCTCAAGAAATTGCTGATTCGGTTGATCCCGCAAAGCCATCACTGGCCCTGCGGCATCACCGTAGTAGTTGCTACCAATTGCAATCGGATTGCGACAATACCAGTACTGGCTATCGCCGACTTTCAGTGCTTCACGCCCGAGAAAACTATTTCCCTGTACCTGCACATCGTATTCAGTAAAATAACAGGCATCGTTAAAGACTAGTGGGCCGAGGAATACATTATCCTGAATCTGTATCTGCTGATTACCATGCAATGTTACCCTATCATTGAATTCGTTCTCAATAATCTGAATATCTTTTCCAGAGACATCGACACTACCGGTAAATACCGAATTACGAACGATCAATCTGTTATTCCAACTTATTACACTTGTCATCCCAGAAAATTGAGAGGATTGAACAATAACACTTCCTCCATCGGCAGAAATACCGCCGGTCAGAGTGCTTTGTTCTATCTGTAACAAATCATTGTTCCGTAATTTGATGTGATTAAAACGGAGTTGTGAAATGTTCTTGATAGAAATATCACCATCAACTGCTTTATCAACAGATATTTCTACATGATCACTATCTTCAATGTGCATGGGCACCTGTATATACAGCGTAATATTTGTTGCATCTTTGATGGATGATCCTTCACTGCCGGTGGCAAACGTAATCGTTGTCTGGCGCAGATCTGTCAAGTGGTGCGTTCGATACAGCACGAACTCAGCCCTGCTGATGTCAGAATCATTATCAAGCTCAATCATCCCGTTCACCCTGACAACGCACGGCGCATTCTCTCTTGCATCGTATAATGTTGCCTCCTGAACCTGAAGTGATCGGTCGCTGGGGACAGAAACCGATCCACAGCGAACGGTGCCGTTCCACACTTCATCAAAGAGCAATGAGCCAATTGCCGACTCGCCATCCACAGCAGCAGTGCTGGAGAGTAGAACGATTTGGGTTTGCAATTCATCTTTATCGTTATAAGCTAATTTCACCAATGAAAATTGGTAGGTCTTAGGAACTAAATTGTTATAACGGAATGTACCGGTAAACTGGTGTGTTGTTCCTTGTGAAACTGTTTCCTGGCGTAATACGACCTCAGCGGTGCTGGTGGTGCTTGTGCCCATAAGCTGGTATGCACAATGATGATAATTACAATAATCTGTATACGAGTAGTGGAGATGGACCGTTCGGGGGCCAACGTACATTGGCGTAAGCTGATTCTGTTGCCCAAATGCTTCCCGATCACCTGACCAAACGAAAAGGATCAGCAGCATGAGCGTCCTGATGAACCAGCGGCTGGAAGTGGAACGAAGGGGTGACATTGTATTCTCCCTGGCACAGGCTTGCAACAGAACTCCATGAGGGGCTTATAGGTGGCTGATGGGTGGTGGTGTTTTCATAGGTGTTCGACGATAAACCAATCGGTTGATGTAAGTGTACATCTCATCTGTAGACTTGGATTGGAAAAACTTCTTTACCGGCTGTTAATGTCGTAAAACCTGGTTGCTTTACAAAAATTATTACAAATTTTTAACATTTTATGACAGAAATCAATACTTATCTGCGGGATTGTGTTATGCCTGAACATTATCAGAACGATATGAAGAATTGTATGTATGATGTTTTTTGGTGTATTGAAGATGTATTAATGACCGATTTGTCTGTTTGAAAAAAGTTTAACGAACTGTGCGTTGTGAACCATTATATTTACCGCTCTGGCATTACATTTTCAACTGATTGACGCACAGCGAATATCCAGGGTTAGTGCCCATTACCGTAGACGAGTTCGCCTCCACTCTTGCCGGTTCATCTTCACCTTTTTATCCCAATCACTGTAGGGATCATAGGTAAACGGTGCTGGTCGAGGGTTGCCTATGGTGCGTGCATGATGTTCATTGGCGTCAACCATGGCCAAAAATCGGAAATTTTGAAAACCCCGTCCACAATCAGTAAACTATCTTGTTGCGGAACGTGGTACCATCATCCACAGGTTTCAGTAAAGACGCAAAGGTTGCCGATGAAGACTTCGGTCATCGTCCTTAGCCACAACACCCGTGAACTCACACTCGCTTGTCTGAGTCAATTCGCTACGGAAGCGGATCGGGCTGGTTGGCAAATCATTCTGGTTGACAACGCCTCGCACGACGAGACGGTACTGGCGGTCAGGCGGGAGTTTCCACAGGTAGAGGTCATCTGGAGTAAGGAGAATCTGGGTTTTGCTGCCGGTAATAATCTCGGCCTCCGCCAGGCATCTGGTCAGGCAGTAATCCTTCTGAACAGTGACGTACTGGCTCCTTTTACGACATTGGCTCGTTTGCCTGCACTGCTTGACGCATATCCCCAAGCTGCCATCTTGTCGCCGCAATTGTTAACGGTTAGTGGAACACCCCAGGCCTTCGCGTATGGTAACGATCCGACATTACCTTACCTCTTCAAACGCGGTCTCTACCGTTTGCTCAGGCTTGGTCCACTGCACGATTGGGGTGTTCGGTCACCTCTGGAAGTGGATTGGGTTTCTGGGGCGTGTATGTGTGTGCGACGGACCGCGTTCGAGCAGGTTGGTTTGCTTGATGAACACTTCTTCCTCTATTTTGAAGATAACGACTGGTGTCTACGAATGCGGAAAGCTGGTTGGAAAGTGATGTATATTCCTACCTGCGCGGTTGTTCATCTTGGCGGGCAGAGCTGGCCCGCTCCCCAAGTTGCCGGTCATCATTACCGCGACAGTTTGCGTTATTTTTATCAAAAGCATTATGGGCCACCCGCAACCTGGTTACTCACAATTGGGCTGACCGTGTATCACACGCTCCTGAAAGCGATGATTGCAAACGTGCGGTATAAAAAACAACAATAGTGCGTGGTGGTAAAGGTGATGTTTTTACCACCGAGAGCACAGAGAGCACAGAGGTTAAAAAGAGATTATCGTGCTCGGTGTGCTCGGTGGTGCGTGGTGGTAAAGGTAATGTTTTTACCACCGAGAGCACAGAGAGCACAGAGGCTAAAAGTAGATGTATCTTTCATCAAAGATGGTGTTGCGAAAACGTTTCTATATAC
>JAGHYT010000116.1:0-12609 GCA_017743535.1 Chloroflexus sp. | reverse complement strand
TCATTGCCGAACGGTTTGGGGTTACAATTGAAGCAATTCTACAGGCTAATAATCTTACTCCGGCACAGGGTGACAACCTGCAAGTCGGGCAGGAACTGGTGATCCCATGACAACGATTCGCACGATTGAACGCCGACCATTCATTGAGCGTGGGCCGGCCCCACTCTTAGTCATGTTGCACGGTTTCGGTAGCAATGAACGTGATCTTTTTGAACTGGCTGATATGATCGATGACCGGGTCCATATTGTGAGTGCGCGGGCGCCAATTGCCCTCCCCTGGGGAGGATTTGCATGGTACGAGCTGAGTGGCGCTCCGGGCCGGTTAATTCCCGATCCAGTTGGGCGATCAAAGGCGGTTGAATTATTGATTAGGTTCATCAGTGAATTGCCGGGTCGGATCGGAACCGATCCCCAGCGTACTTATTTGTTTGGCTTCAGCCAGGGGGCGATCTTGAGCCTGGCTTTGGCCTGGCGGATTCCGGAACGCCTGGCCGGTGTTATTGCGGCCAATGGGTATCTTGATCCTGCCTTCACCACGCAGCCACCGGCTGCCGGTATCGAGCGGCTTCCTATTCTGCAATTGCACGGAACCTACGATGAGGTGATTCCGGTCGAGCACGCCCGAAGTACTCGTGATATACTGGCGCGCTACGCGCCTCGTCATCGGTATCACGAGGATCCGGTCGGGCACAGCCTGCATCCAAACGGTTTGAGTCTCATGCAGCACTGGCTGGCCGAGCAACTCGATGGGCCGCCGCCGCACGCTCCCTGAAGATGGTGGGGCGTTGTTCGGGCAGGTGAGTTATGACCGCTCATGATTCGCGCTGTGCCAGTTGTGGGCAATCGTTGGTCGGTAATTATTACGTATTAGTTGATCGCCCAGAGCGGTTTTGCCCACAATGTATTGCCACTCGGCCCCGCTGTAGTACGTGCGGTGCGCCGCTTGGCAATCACTTCTGGAAGCTGCATGATGGGCGACAGCAGTGTGATGCCTGCCATGCCGTGGCAATCTACGATCCGAGTCGCGCACAAGACCTGTTTCAGCAGACAGCGGGCCTGCTGGCTACAGGGATGGGGTTACAGCTTCGGGTAGGGGTGGCCTTTCGTCTAGTTGATGCGCCGACGATGGCCCGGTTACGTGGCCTGGTTGCTCCCGGTCAGGATACACTTGGGTTGTACCGACGGCAGAATCACGTGCGAGTCATTTATTTGCTCTACGGGTTGCCGTTACTCGTTTTTCGTATCACGGCAGCCCATGAGTATGCACACGCCTGGCAGGCCGAGCACTGTCCGCTGTTGCGGAATGATTTTCTCCGTGAAGGGCATGCGGAGTGGGTCGCCTATCGCCATCTCTTGCAGCTTGGGAGTCATAAAGTGGCGGCACGGATGCTTGACGAAAACCATCCCTATCAAAAGCCGCTGCGCCATCTGTTGAACCTGGAAGCGCAATTAGGGGTTGAAGGGGTCAATGCGTATATGATGCGGGTCGATGACTGATGTCTTTGTGTATAGTGTCGCGGGGGTGAAGCTCCGCGTCGCCTCTTCAATGCGGGCATAATGTACGGTCAGCGAGCGTAGTAATACCAACACGATGAAGATATGGTGGCTTGATCCGTTTCATGGCGGATCACACGCGGCAGTGGCGAGCGGTTATGCCGCGCACAGTGCTCATCAGGTCAGACTCATTACGATGAATCAGGCTGGGGGATGGCGGTGGCGGATGCGAGGTGGGGCGATCACGCTGGCCCGGCAGGTGGCAGCGTTGGCTGAAATCCCTGATGTGATAGTTACTACCGATATGCTTGACCTGGCCGTCTTTCGTGCGTTGACCGATCGCACGTTGGGATCGGTTCCAACCGCGATCTATTTTCACGAAAATCAACTGACGTATCCGCTACCGCCGGGCCGCAAGCGCGATTACACCTTTGCCTGGATCAATTTTACCAGCGCATTAGTAGCCGATGCGGTTATTTTCAATTCCGATTTTCATCGGCGTGATTGGCTAACCGCCCTGCCGACCATGCTCCGGCGCTATCACGATTACCACGAGCTACAGACGGTAGATCAGATTGCTGCCAAGTCACTGGTGCTTCCACCTGGTCTTGATCTGCCACCCTTGCCATCGCGTCGTCCGCGTGACCCATCTGCACCGCCGGTCATTCTGTGGAATGCGCGTTGGGAATATGATAAGCAACCACATGTTGTGATGGCAGCGTTGGAATATCTGGCTGCGCGTGGGGTGACGTTTCGCCTGATTGTAACCGGCGAGCATATTGATCCGATGGCCCCTGATCTGGTAGCCGCTCGCCAGCGTTGGGCTGATCGGACGATTCACTGGGGTTTTGCCGAGAGTCGGGCAGCGTATCTGCATCTGCTGCGGCAGGCCGATATTGTGGTGTCGGCAGCCATCCAGGAGTACTTTGGGATTGCGATACTCGAAGCAATTGCTTGTGGGTGTGTGCCGCTTTTACCGGCCCGACTTAACTATCCCGATTTGATACCGCCAGAATGGCATGCCGATTGTCTTTACCCCACAGACGATGATCTGCCGTTAGCCTTAGAGCGGTTGATCGGGAATTTACCGCGATTGATGCAGTACGATTGGTCGGTACTGGCGATGCCTTACCGTTGGCAGAATCTGGCCCCACGTTATGACGCGACGCTAGCCGCACTGGTACGGTGATGAGATGGTGGAGCAAGGCTGGGGCGAAGCACCGCTTCGCCCCTACGAGTCAACATCCAACTGCGCGGGTCAGTTCTGGTCGTAACACCGTCCTGGCCGGATCAAGACGAGCCAGCACTCGTTGCACGATTCGCAGATCGTAGGCGATTTGGAGATTTTGCTGGGCATCGGGTGCAAACAAGCCGTGACCATAACGGTCGAAGCTGTTAGCCAGGTATAGCCACATATCGTTATCAAGTGTGTTTTCCGGCAGAAGACTGTACCAGCGCAAAAAATTCGTGATATGGGGTGAAGGATTGAGCGGGGGTAATTGCGGTTGCCCAAATACCATCCGCAGCCGATCACGGGCAGCAACCGCGTCACGGACGGTATCTTGCAGAGCGGCGCGTTGCAAGCCAACCGGTGGTGGTGGCAATTGGGGCAGTGATCGGCGATACGCATTGATATTGATCTGCTGCGCATGGGTCAGTATCTGGGCATCACGCGCTGATAACTGCTGGGGATGGTGAACGGTCGCAACAAACCAAACGTTTGGCGGTACCGGCAGAGCAGATAGCCTTTCAACGGCAAAGGGTAAGAGGTTGAGCCGCTTGTGTACATAATGAAAGAGTTCATCGGGGGCCAGGCCGTCGAAATAGACAATGTACAGCTTTCCGGTACCTTGTGGCGACTGCGCCTCGCTGAGCACCTCACTCAACTGGCTGTCACCGAACCGAGTATGCAGATCACGGAAATAATCATGTTGACCACTGCGTGTTGCCCAGTTTGCCGAACCAATCCTTATCAATTGACCGGGCGCGTCGCCGACAATTGCATGGGCCAGATGCTGCACCAGCGCCGCTTTGCCCGCGCCGGCGCGACCGCTCAGGACGAGACAGGGATAGGTTTTGAGCGCAACGTATACTGCTGTCAAGAGGCGGGCCGTTGCGGAATCGGCGGCAGATGTGAGACGCCGAATAGTTTCTTGTTCGGCACTACGCGAGAGGGCATGGTCAGCGGCGACCATACCTGGCTTCTGCCTGCTACCAGACGAGGCCAACTCCCAGCGGCCATCCTCGGCCTCGCCGCGAGCGCCATTGCTTACGGCATGGAAGTTGTAAGCTATCATAGTGGTTCACCTGAAACGAATATCAGACAAATCGCTGACATTCAACTCTTGACTGACGCCATTAACCGTAGCGCGATCGCCGATCAGGCTACGGTTGAGAATCACCGACTGAATTTGAGCACCGGCATTGATAATCGAATCGCGCACAATAGCCTGGCGCACAACTGCACCATCGGCAATCGAGACGTAGGGGCCGATAACGGCCTGGTCGATCACGGCGGTGGCGGCAATGTTAACCGGAGGAATGATGACAGCGTTTGGATACTCGGTAGCATAGTGGTGACCGTGGTCGAGGAGATAACGATTGGTATCGAGCAGAGCCTCGATGGTGCCACAGTCGTACCACACCCTGACCGTTTCGGCGCGCAATTCTTCACCGCGGTCAATCATCACTTGCAGGGCATCGGCCAGATAGAACTCGCCTTTGGTTTGGATGTTGTTTTGCATAATGTAGTCGATAGCCGACATAAGGCGGGAGGCCTCTGGTACGTAGTAGATACCGGCCACTGCCAGATTAGAGATCGGCTCACTCGGCTTTTCGACCAGGCGCACGATGCGCCCTTTTTCAACGACTACCACCCCAAAACGACGCGGATCGTCAACCTCTTTGCAATAGACGATGCCATAGTTGGGGTGTTGATTGAGTTGTTCAATATCAAATTCGAGCAACCCATCACCAAACACGACCAGAAGCGGCCCGGTTAGATCATGGGCCAGCGCAATCGCATCGGCCTGCCCCCGCATCACCTTCTGTTCGAGGAATCGCATCGGGTAGGTGTAATTTGCCCGCATAAATTCCTCAATCTGGTTCCCTAAATAACCGACCACGCAGATCAGTTCGTCAATTTGGAGGGGAGCCAGATAATCAATGATGTGGGCTAACACTGCTTTGCCGGCGACGCTCACGAGTGGCTTAGGTCGCACGAACGTATGCGGACGGAGGCGAGTACCGAGGCCGGCGGTCAGGATCATAACGCGCATACGTTAGCTCCTTGGGCCACAACTGCAAGCGCTGCAACTACATCCACTAGCGGAGCTGCTGGTGGTGTTGGTGGTTGCTGCTTCGCCACGGCTATGCGTTGCAAATAAGGACAAACGACGTTGCACGTGGGTGCTTTGGCAGAAGGGGCAAACGATGTTTTGATCGGCAGCGTTCATCGGTCGTAGCTGTTCGAACTGGTGGGTGCAGTCCAAGCAGCTATACTCGTACATCGGCATAGCGTCACCTCATAACATCAGGGGAAAGGATATGGGGCGGACGTGGCCCACCCGCATTATACCATGGTGCCAGTGGTAATGGGATAACGGTTTTCTTATTTTGGCGATAATGTTTCTGAATAGGAGTAAGGGGCGCAGCAGCACTGTGTCCGTACATCCGTATAGGACATCACCTGGGTGCGCGGGCCTCTGGCCCGCCTGGTGCGTACTGAGCCTAGAATTATCTTTCGTCGTTCCTATCGGTGTAATAGGATGTCACCTGGGTGCGCGGGCCTCTGGCCCGCATAGTGCGTACTGAGCCTGGAATTATCTTTCGTTGTTCCTATCGGGTAGAGCGGGATGAAGCACCTATCTGACATATCCTGTCGCATAAGAAGATCGTCGGGGCGCAGCAGCGCTGCGCCCGTACATTGGGCTAGGGCAGCGCAGTGAATGCAATCTGAAGCGGAACCCGTTGAAAATCCCTGACGATCACCGAATCGTGTAGGCACTTAGCAAGCTCTGTTCGCCGAGCAACTGGCGCTGCGTCTGAAAACTGAGCTGGGCGCGTTCGACAAATGCCCGTGCCTCTTGAAAGCGCAGTGCAGCACGGTTGGCGTGGGATACGTCGTATGTGCTGTAGAACTCAAGAATTGCATCAAGACCAGCCAGCTCTAGTTCAAGGCCACGCCGGTAATCTTCGTGCGCCGGTACCAGTACCCCCGGCGGTCGTAACTCGCCCAGCGTTGCCAGTGCCCCGGCGACAGTTGCTCGCAAGCGTTGGGTTGCTGCTACGTGGTTCACCGATGCACCGCCGGGCTGACTGGTCTCCTGGCGGTAGGTGTCGGTCGCGGTACGCAAAGCGGCACGGATGTCATCTACTGCGCTGAGGTAAGAAACGGTCAGACTTTCAACGACTGCCAGTGGTTCGGCCTCGAGGACGGGTAGTGGTGTAGGGGTGGGAAGGGCAGTCGCAGATGTTGTTTCGACACTGAACGTCTGCGTCTGTGCGGCAGCGAGGGCCGCGAGAGCCTCTTCGCGGGCACGACTGACGCTTTGATGCAGGAGGAGTGCGACGGTCAGTAACACGATGGGTATCAGCCAGAGTACAAGCCGAACCCGTGAGGTTTCACGGCGTTGCCAGCGCCAATGAAACCACCAATCATGACTCGATTGGGTGACTACCGTGGACGATGGTGGCGGTGGTGGGTTGGTGGTTGATTCGGGTGAGACGGTTGGTGGGCTGAGATCGGCTACTGGGCGTGACGTGTCTGTGCCCTGACGCTGGAGGTAGACCAGTCCGCGCCGGGCATACGGATTGGCTGGATTGATCTGTAAAACGGCCTGTAAGCAAAACATGCGTTGCGCAGGATCATCAACGACATCGCTGAGCCACAACCAGGCCCGTTCGTCACGTGGATCAAGCCTGAGAGCACGGGCCAGCAGGCCGGCTGCAACGCGCCGCTGACCACCACGAGCGGCGGCAATACCACGCTCGACTAATTCCCGGGCTTCGGCTGGATGTGCCTGTACTCCAGTCTCACTTGTGGTGGTTGTCATTGTTGTCTCGTTCAACGTGCTGCGATAGATAGCAACTCTAGTTTACCACTGAATGGATGGTGATGTCATTTTCCTTCTGGCGCGATCTGACATTGCACGGTATTCATACACCACCAGCGTCGTGAGAGTGGTGTCACGTTTTCGGTGTTTGGGCTACAGTACCTGGCCCGCTCAGCTTTCTCTGTGCACCACATGCGTGAGGCGAGTTGGGAAGTCGCCTTGACCTGGGTGCAGGTGGCGTATATTGCATTATTGACTCCACTGCAAAACGGTGATCTTTCCACCACAGAGATCACGGAGATCGCAGAGACTAAAGATAATTTTATCTTTCATTGAACATGGGATTGTGAACATTTTTCTTACAATGCGCCCAATGGCCAAAAATGATCCTTGACTTCACTGCAAAAAGGCAATCGTCTCACCACAGAGACCAAAGAGATCACAGAGACTAAAGATAGATTTATCTTCTGTCAAAATAGATCGTAAAAAATTTTCTTATATGCCTTAAAAGGTTGAAAAATTACTCTTTTACTCATAAATCTTGCACGCTCTGCGCGCCCTATGTGCTCCATGATAGGTTTTTGCAGTAGATTCATCCTTTTATTCATAAACCTTACACGCTCTGTGTACTCTGTGTGCTCCGTGGTAAGTTTTTGCAGTGCACTCAATTGCGATGCACCAAAACGTATGTTTGCTCAGGTGTTCGTTCCATTCTTGAACGATGGATAAGGTGGTCTTGCGCGTCAGTGATCGGGCAACAACGCATTCAAGGCCCGCTGAATCAACGTCGAATCTTGTACCAGATTGGCCCGCACCGTCTGCCAGTATTCGGGCCGTTCGTACCCCAACTGCCAGATAGCGATCCCGGCCAGATCGAGCCGCTGTACAGTTGCAATTTTATCGGCCAGGCCGGTATCAGTCATAAACCAGACTGTGCGGGTGCCGGCGCTGGTGCGATAGGTAAAGGTGCTCTCGCCGACCCGACCGCGAGCGTTGCGCTCGATAAAACTGACCGTTGGCTGATATTCGTTGATAATTTCTTCAATGATACGCCACGGTCGGGCAGTTGCGTTCCCGTTGGGTGGCCAGTCGTAGCCGTAGAAATGTACTCCCAGCAAGACTTTCGCCGGATCGACCACCTCGCGGGCGTAGTTTGCCACAGCTTCGATCCAGTAGGCCGGTGCGACCGGGCCAGGCCCGGAGCCACGCCAGTGGTAATCGTAGGTCATGATCCGTAGTTGATCAACATGCGGCCCAATCGCTGCCCAGTCTTGAAAGGCACCTAGGCCACCGTCGTCGCGATCTTTGGCGTGCACAGCCACGGTAAGCAGTTTGTTGTGAGCGTGCAAGGCAGCGGCTAGATCAACAATGAATGTGGTAAAGTCATCACGGAGCGACGGCGCCAGCGATTCGTAATCAATGTCGATCCCATCGTAGTTGCGGGCCAGTACCTCATCGACGATATTCTGAATATGCCGTGCGCGCAGTTGCGGATTGCTCAACACAGGCACGACAGCACCAGGATTATTGACGTTGTGGATGGATGGGATGATCCGCACGTTGTGTTTATGGGCGATTTCTACCAGCTCATCGTCTCGCTGACCGTACAGTCGGCCACTGGCATCAGTGGTGTACCAGAAGGGACTGATGTCGTCGATAATATCAACGTTAGCAAAGAACGAATCTCGTGCGTCGCCGACGAAGTTCGGCGGGAGCCAGACCGCAATATAACGACCACTCTTCGGATGGTAGCCAATCGTTTCTGGCTCGGGCGGCGCCGCAGTGGGTAGCGGTGTCGGTGGGATGGGGGTAGGTAAGATCAGCACCGGTGCAGATGTGGCTGTCGGTTCTGGGGCTGTGGTGGGGATGATGGCGCCGGTTGAGAAGGTGATGAGCGTGCTCGACATCTGCAATGTTTGCCAGAGGAGGAATCCGGCAATTGCCAGTGCACTCAGATAGATTATTCCGGTGATGATGGTGCCAATGCGCACGCGCAACCTCATACTAGCAAAGCGACAGATGGCTACCCCATCAGTAGGCATCCAGTTCGCGGAGCCGTTCGTCGCTGATTCCAAAATGGTGGGCAATCTCGTGGAGCACTGTGCGTCGTATCTGTTCGCGCAGTGCTGATCTGGTACGAAAATCGCGCTCCAGTGGTTCCTGGAAAATGGTGATGATAGCCGGTGGCACAATGTCACCCGATTGCTGTTCGGTGATCGGCACACCCTCGTAGAGACCGTAGATGGTCTGCCAGGGACGCAGCCCAAGGGCACGCCGTTGCTCACGGCTTGGCCGTGGTGCTACAACGATCTCAACCGTCTCCAGGTAACGGGCGAAGACGGGTGGGAGGTTGTCAAGGACTTCAGCCACCAGATCGGCAAACGTTGTTCCAGCCATCAGTTTCAGGGCATCGGTACGCTGTTTCATTTCGCTTCATTATAATGGGCGCGGTTCGTGAGCGTCAAGCATTGTGTTTATCTGAAAACAGGGTCCAACGTGTATAGGATTGTGGTGTGTATAACAAAAATGGTAACACTATTACTATTGTAGGCACAAGCCCTATCAGAGAACGGTAAAGACCCAACAGGGCCGAGCGGAATATGATGATAAACTATCACGATGTGGAGCTGCGTCAGAATGTCCTGGACGTGAGTTTAATGATCTTATTGCATGGTCGGCTACGCTGCACAAAAAAAGAATGCCCTCCGACAAACAAGTATATTGAAAGAGAACAGGACCTACAGCGATGCGATTAGCGCTTGCCGTCTTTTTCATGCTCAGTGGTTTCTACTTGCTCACGATGAGCGGACATACATATTCGGCTGATGAAGAAACGATGCTTGCCGTCACTCGTAGCCTGCTCGAACGCGGCGATGTGGCAGTTGTCGTTGAAGATGGTGCACCGGTCGTGGCGTTGCGTCCTGGTCGTGATGGCAACGTCTATTCACCTTACGGCATCCTTCCTTCGCTACTTGCCATACCACTGCATCTGTTGGGCACGATCATCGCACACACCGGATCGTCTGCCGACTATGCGTCTCGGTTTACAGTAACGATGCTAAATGGATTGCTCACTGCGGCAACATGTGCCGTCATAGCGCGCTGGGCACAACAACTTGGTGCGACTATCGGATGGTCACTAGTCTTGGCGCTCATTTACGGTCTGTCCACTTTTGCCTGGGTTTATGCCCGGACATTCTTTTCCGAGCCGCTCGCCGCTCTCTTGCTCCTTAGCGCGACCTACTATGCCTGGAGTGCATTTCAATCCTCCAGAACCAATTATTGGCAACTGTTTGTGTCAGGATTGCTGTCCGGGTTGCTACTTGTGACGCGAATTGCTGCTGCGGTTGCACTGCCGATCATCGCTCTGTACATTCTCTGGGAATTATCGAACGTTTGGCTGCAATACCGTGCGCTGTTGCAGATGTACGATGTCACTGTGCGACGATGGTACGTTCCGCGTAGCGTGTGCTACGGAGCACTAAGCTGGATAGTTGGATTACTTCCTGGTTTGGCACTGTTCGTATGGTACAACCTGGCCCATTTTGCGACACCAATAGCCTCTGGATACGAAAGTGAAGCATTTTCGTTCACCACCCCGCTTGGTGAAGGGCTTTTCGGCTTGCTGCTCAGTCCGGGAAAAAGTGTGTTCTTGTATGCACCAGCTCTCTTGCTGGCACTTCCTGGTGGGATTGTCTTCTGGCGGCGCGGCAAGCGAGCATTGGTTCTGATAGTTGTAGGATTGTTCCTCTCGCACCTGTTCCTCTATGCCTGCTGGGCACATTGGCCAGGTGGTGGCGTTTGGGGACCACGCTTCTTATTGCCAGTCGTGGCGCCGGTTATCATTTTGGCGTCCAGTCTTTTCATGCCAACCTCGGCGCAACAGTTGAAGATAGGCCTGTTGATTCTGGTGCTCGTCCTCAGTACTACCGGATTCATCGGTAATCTTGGTGGCGTTCTTCTTAATTTTGATACGTATGTTGTTTCGACCCCTTTCCATAATAGCACCTACACTATCGCTGAATCGCCACTGGTCGGGCACTGGCGGCTGTTGTTCGACCGGTGGGCGCGTTATCGTGTTCCGCCACCTTTCTGCCAACTGGGTGATGGTATCTATGCCGGTGAGTCTACAGATGGCGCAATATTCCCGCGACGCACCGGACCAAAGGGGGAATTCGCTTGTCTTGTGAACAGCGCCGCGCGCATCACGCTGATCCTTGATGATCAACGTCCGGTCGGAGCACCTGATAGTCAATTGCGTCTCCGCTTGAACGGTTATGATCAAGGCAGATTACCAAGCGGGCAGCGACGTCTTTATCACCTGCGCCTACCATCTGGTTGGAGTCGTTTGGAGGTTGTTGTACAGCCGTGGAATCCACTTGCCATAGGTTTTAGTGATCGTGATGAGCCATTAGGGCCAATCATCGTTGCCTTGTATGGTCAGACCGATGATGATACTCATCTTGCAATTGTAGATACTGCTGTGGCGCCACTACCGGCACGTCCCAATCCTCGTTGGGCATGGTACTATGAGCCGGCAAACCAGCATCTGATCGACCACTGGCTTTGGTATCTACCGCGTTCCGAACTGACAACCGAACAGGCGCTACGAATGGGAGGCCTGATTATTCTTACCGGAACGATCAACCTTATTGTGGGGATTGGGCTACTCGTGATGATACGGAAACCCCGTGAGCGCGATCATTCCACGCATGATCACGACTGAACTCATCTTCCCACCCGAAGAATAGACCTTGATAGTGAGTTGTCGTTATCTTCTGCCGTTATGCCCATGGAGATTGGTATGTCTACAGGAAAGGGCATAGCTTGGTGCAAAAAGGTTGTTAGAACCTAGCTCACACGTCTCTAGGCAGAATGTGTAAGGCAGGCTTCCAGCGTCTCGTTCGTAATCTAAACGGCAAGAATCACCGAATGGAAGACCGTCGGATAGGTATCCTTAACGTTTTCATAATTTTTTGTTAACAAAATATGAATCGAGTTATGGTATCTTGATTGTGCATCGACAAAACACGTCTCGCAAATGTCTACCCAGGTATGTCTATTACTCCATACCTCGAACATCTCAAACGCACGCTTCCTTCTGGTGCAGCAGTATACTACTTTGCTCCGGATGGAGTAGTTTATGCTGTGGGGCGAGATTGCCTCCGTCGTCTTGATCCAACCCGGCGCAGCGAAGACTGTATCGAAATGCTGCGCTTTATTGACACCGGGCAGTATACGCGCTATCTGATCGGCTCTGCTGTGACCTCAGACGAAAACCCGACGAACGCCACCTATAAGCTTGGCTTTGTCCGCCCGCACAGCGCCTTTACGCCACACGCCCACGGCGCAGAGCACTTTGTGCTAAGCATGGGGTATGCGTCGTGTGGGTTGTACGATCAAGAACGGTCAACCGTCGCTCACGTGCGTCTGATCCCTGGTTCGATGCTGTACATTCCGGCAATGATGCCACACTCGTTCAATAATCGCGCCGATACACCGCTGCCACTGGTGATTGCTAACACCGGAATGGGTATCGATCACGAGGATTATGCAATCACCGCAGCGATGGCAGCGGAGCGTGCGCTTCGAGGCGATCAGGCAGCAGCGCGGTTGTTTGAGGCGTTGCGGCAATTGGCAACGGAAATGGCAACGGATCGGGTACATGCAACGACATCGCTACGCGAACGACTGGCAGGGTGGCTTCGGCGCCTGGCCAGTGTGTTAGAGGGAGGTGCGTAGATGAAATGCCCACACTGCCTCGCCGAACTGCGCTACCGTGAGCGAACCGGTCGAAGTTGTTCGTATTGTCAAAAAACGTTTGCTCTGGAGCCACGAGAGAACAAGTTGAGTCTTAGTGACCTGCGCTTACGCGGTATTGCGGAACGTTTGAGTGGGAAAGGTACATACAGGTATACTGCACAGCAATTAGCACATGCAGTAGTTTTTCGAGTGTCGAAAGGAAGGTCGCAATTTACATCTTTTTTATCTCAGAAATTGATAACTTTTGTAGCATTGACAACTTTTGTAGCACCTTTCTTCATAATAATATGCATAATGT
>JAGHYT010000115.1:0-12852 GCA_017743535.1 Chloroflexus sp. | reverse complement strand
ATCGCCCCTGTTCCGTTCATCCCCCCTTCTCCGCCCCTGGTGGGAGAGGAAGGGGGCTGGGGGGAAGGTGAGGGAGACCAGCCGCATTATGTCACCTCACTCGATGACATCTGCCGTCGTTCGAGCGCGAAGAGCAAAATTGCCACATCTGCCGGGTTGATCCCGGCCAGCCGCCCGGCCTGGCCCAACGTTGCCGGACGAAAACGCATCAAGACCTGCCGCGCTTCGTTACGTAAACCCGGCAACGAAGCATAATCAAAATCGGCAGGAATACGCCGATGCTCCATCTTTTGCATGCGCGCTATCTCACGCTCCTGGCGGGCGATGTAGCCACTGTACTTACAGGCAATTTCTACCTGTTCCACGACTGCTGCCGATAGTTCCGGTAAATCAGGCACTACGTTCCGTAGTTGGCTGTAATGGGCATCGGGCCGGGCCAACACCTCGGCCACGGTGGCGGGCTGGTTTAGTGGCTTCAACCCCTGCTCTTCCAGAGCGGTATTCACCGCCGCCGAAGGAAAAATACGGCGCTCACGCACCTGGTGTAAGGCCTGCCCGATCTGCCGCCGACGCTCTTCGACCACAGCGGCGCGATCACCATCAACTAGCCCCAACTTGTACGCTAGTGGCGTCAACCGTAGATCGGCGTTATCACCACGCAAGAGCAAACGGTACTCGGCCCGTGAGGTAAACATCCGGTATGGCTCACGAATCTCTTTGGTGGTCAGATCATCGATTAAAACACCGATGTACGCCTCAGCCCGACCCAGAATGAACGGTGGCTTGCCCTGCACATAATGCGCGGCGTTGATTCCCGCCATCAGCCCCTGCGCTGCTGCCTCTTCGTAGCCGGTGGTTCCGTTGATCTGACCGGCGAAGAACAACCCTCGCATACGGCGCGTCTGCATATCGGCGGTAATCTCACCGGTTGCTACAGCGTCATACTCGATTGCATACCCAATGCGCATCAGCTCTACGTTGCGCAGCGCAGGAATCGAGCGCAGCATTGCCCACTGCACATCTTCGGGCAACGAGGTATTGCACCCCTGCACATAAACCTCGGCAGTCGTCCAACCCTCCGGTTCTAGAAACAGACTATGGCGTTCTTTATCGGCGAAACGCACAATTTTATCTTCAATACTCGGACAATAGCGTGGGCCAACACCCTCAATAATCCCGCTAAAGAGCGGCGCCCGATGCAGGTTTTCCCGAATGATCGCGTGAAATGCGGGGGTGGTATGAATCTGGTAACACGGGAGCTGTGGCCGCCAGCCATCGAGCTGTGGGTGCGGGTAGACCGGCGCCGGTGGACCGTAGTATTCGGGAGGCGGGATCGACTCACCGAGTTCGGCGTAGTAGTGCCCGAACGCCAACGGCGTTGTACTTCCCGGTTGCAATTCGGTCAGCGAGAAGTCAATGGTTGCAGCCGCCAGGCGAGGCGGCGTACCGGTTTTGAGCCGTACCAGCGGAAAACCGAGCGCAGCCAAATCCTGACTTAGCGTCATTGCTGGCGCTTCACCTGCCCGCCCGGCGCCCCATATCGCCTCGCCGGTAATAGCCCGTCCACGCAAGAACGTACCGGTGGTTAGAATGACTGCTGGCGCCGTATACTGCCAGCCGGTATGGGTCGTGATCGTAAAGCATTGGGTGTCAGCGTTTGGCGGCGCAATGTGCTCAACCATTGCCTGCCGCAGATCGAGATTGGGCACCCGTTCAAGGGTCTCTTTCATCAGCCGGGCGTACAGGCGTTTATCACACTGCGCTCGTAATGACTGCACCGCAGGTCCTTTGCTCTCATTGAGCAGCCGAATCTGTATCGCACTGCGGTCGGTAATACGAGCCATCAAGCCGCCGAGGGCATCAATCTCGCGCACCAGATGACCCTTTGCCGGCCCGCCGATACTCGGATTGCATGACATATGGGCCAGCTTGTCGAGGTCTATGGTCAACAACAGCGTCCGGCATCCCAGCCGGGCCGCCGCATGGGCTGCCTCACAACCGGCATGACCGGCGCCAACCACAATCACATCATAACGTGTCTGCATATCTCTGAACATGGTATAATGACGCAGCGTTCGACAAAGGTCGTTCGCCATCCATCGAATAACACAATATACGTATGCGCACCATTCTTATTATAGACGATGATGTTGCCTTTACGGCGAAACTGAAAGAACAGTTAACCGAAGCTGGCTATCGCGTCTTGACCAGCAACTTCATTGCACCGGCTGAGAATCTCTGTGTCCGGGAACATCCCGATCTCGTCTTACTTGAAGGACAAACCGAACGCGGCGCCGGTTGGGACGCATTACCGCGCCTATCCGCACTCCAACCGGTCATCATTCTAAGCAGCATCGGCCTGGAGGAGCAGGTGATGAAAGCCTTTGCCAACGGAGCTGCCGATTATGTCACCAAACCCTACCGTACCGGCGAACTGCTGGCGCGAATCCAGGCGCGCATGCTCCCAGAGGCGCCGGTGATGACCCCATCATCACCGCCGACAGCCAGTGCCGCCGCTGTCGCACCGCCAATCACCTCGGGCAAGCGGCGTCCTGCTGAAGAGGAGAGCGAGTCGGTCTTTATGAGTGAAGCGGAGGAGATGGCCTTACTCCGCAGCACCGAAGGAGCGAGCGAAATCCGCCAACTGAGCGAGAGCGAAGAACGGGCCAGCTTTGGCCGTCGGTTACGCGCCGAACGGCAACGCCGACATCTCACCCTCGTTCAAGTAGAGAATGAGATCAAAGTTCGCATGTACTATCTGCAAGCCATTGAAGACGAACAATGGTCTCTGCTACCACGTGGCCCGGCTGCTCTGCGCATGATGCGCGCCTACGCCAACTTCTTTGGCATCGACTCATCTGCTGCCGAAGCTGAATACCGTTCGCGCTACCAGGTAGAAGAGCAACCGCAGCCGTTTTCGTTCATTGTCGGCAATGTCAACACGAGGGTCAGACAGGCCACTTCTGCCCGCTGGCTGATCGTGCTGCTGGCAATTGTGTTAGCGCTGGTAGTTGCCAGCGGGGCAGTGTATCTCTTCGACCCAACCCTGTTTAGCCGGATCGTGGGTGGATAAGTCGTCTTGTACCATCGCTGTGTCCTACAACGGTAGGGGTGCATAATCGGTACCCCTACCGTAGCGTGCCATAGCATCAACTCTTCTGCCAGGGTACATCGCCAAGCCCGGCCCGGGCATTCGCAACGCGAGCAGCCACAAACAGAAAATCCGACAACCGGTTAAGGTAGGTCAGAATCTCGGCCCGCACCGATTCCTCGGCCGCCAACGTCACCGTGACCCGTTCCGCCCGCCGACAAATAGTACGGGCCAGATGCAGATGGGCCGCCATGAGCGTCCCACCGGGCAAGATAAACTGCTTAAGGGGTGTCAATTCAGCCTCCATCGCATCAATCTGCGCTTCGAGGAAAGCGGTCATTTCTTCGGTGACCCGTGGAATATACGGCGACTCATCTGGTGAAGCGAGATCGGCTCCAAGCACAAAGAGCTGATTTTGCACCACTGCGAGCACAGCATCGAGCGCCGGATCAGAACTACTGGCGCGCGCCACACCGATTGCCGCATTACATTCATCAACGGTTCCATACGCCTGCACTCGCAGATCATCTTTCCGAACCCGCTGCCCGCCGAACAAACCGGTTTCGCCATTATCTCCCGTGCGAGTATAAATTTTCATGCCGTGGTTCACCTTTCACAGACCTTGAGGTAATGTGTGATGTACGATTCTGTTCTATTGCCTTGCAACATCTTTGCTTGGTTCATTTCGTAGTATACACCACCACTCGTATCTTTTCTGGCATGCCTGGGAGATAATGTGTTCAAACACAATGATGTCGCTCACTACGTTTCTGCTACTCCCAATATCAGCACCGGTATATCTATATCAGTAACGCCGCGCTGTTCCAAATCCCACACAAACTGCTCGAAATACGACACGCCTGTTGACATCTCTTCTGCAAAGCATTGGATCGGCACAATCTCAATCCCTACGTTGATTACTTCCAGCTTATGGAAAATAGTCATTGTGGCACAAACGTTGTAGACCATAAAAGCATACTTGCAGCATAGCGTTCCACAGAAGCCAAGAGCAAGTTCAGACATCCCAGATGTCCTTTTTTCGTCGTCACGAAACCATCAGATTGTGGCAACCAAAGATTTGCCTGCGATCTTGCCAAAATCACCGCTTACCGGTTATCCTGAAAACCGGAATGTAGAACATCTGTGGAGCAGAACCGTGATTGAACGACAAACCCTGACCCGCTATGCCTGGCTGTCTATTGGCACTGCAGCAGCCACTATCTGCCTAAAACTCAGCGCCTGGTGGCTTACCGGATCGATCGGTATGTTGGCCGATGCGATGGAGTCACTGACAAATCTAGTTACAGCAGGGATGGCGTTTCTCGTGTTAACGATTGCTGCCCGCCCCGCTGATGAGGATCATGCCTACGGTCACGGCAAGGCTGAATACTTTGCCGGTGCCCTGGAAGGCATTCTTATCATGTTGGCTGCGGCCGGTATTGGCTGGACGGCTGTGCAGCGCCTGTTTACTCCCCAACCACTCGAACAAACGGTTGCCGGTTTGCTTGTTGCTGGGGTGGCGACCGCAATCAACGGAGTTGTCGCATTCATCCTCTTACGAGCCGGGCGGCGCTACGATTCGCTCACGCTTGAAGCTGACGGTCAACACTTGCTGACCGATGTCTGGACATCGCTGGGTGTTGTGGTCGGGATTGGGCTGGTTGCGCTGACCGGCTGGTATGTTCTCGATCCGGTGATCGCATTGGTGGTAGCGCTGCATATTACCGTTACCGGTATTCGGCTGGTACGGCGCGCCGTAGCAGGTCTGATGGACACAGCATTGCCAGCAGAAGAACTGACTGCCATTCACAATGCACTTGCCAATCTGAATGATCACGGATGTGATTATCACGCGCTCCGTACTCGTCAATCAGGAGCACGGCGCTTTATCTCGTTCCATTTGCTGGTGCCCGACACCTGGAGTATTCAGCAGGCTCACGCAATGGCCGAGCAGGTGGAGGCTGCTGTACGGGCGGCTGTTCCCAACAGCACGGTCTTCACCCACCTTGAACCACGAAACGATCCGACGGCATTGGCCGATGTGACGTTGGATCGACACGATCCTGCGACGGATGCCGAACCGACCCTCGCCGAAAGTCACTTATCATCTCCCTTTTAACCTTTTCGATATATGGGAGTCATCAGCACTTCTCTCTCCTCACCGACGAGGGATTCGATCATGCTTTCAAAATAACTTCACTGCAAAAAGGTGATCTTCTCACCACAGAGACCACGGAGATCACGGAGACTAAAGATAATGTTATCTTTCATTGAATATAGGGTTGTGAATTTTTTCTTACATGCACCTAATGGCCAAAAATTATCCTTTTACTCATAAATCTTAGATGCTCTGCGCTCTGTGTGCTCCATGGTGAGTTTTTGCAGTGGACTCAAAATACAAATAACGAGAATAGAAATATCAGTGTGCCGCTGAGGAGCAGGATAATCAATAAAACGGCAATCACCCCTCCTAGCACGACTCCAGCACTCAGCCCGCGTTGCGGACGAAGTGGCTCACCAGCCAGAAACTGACGTACAGCCTGTACCAACTGGCGCGAGATGTCGGTTTCGGTCGCCGGTTCAACACCAATCCACATCCAATTCTGGTCGGCGAGTGGGACGAGCAATTTGTACGCCGGGGAACGGGTAAGCTGCGAGAGATCATCGGATGGTCGCCACGCACCGACAATCATGTCGGCAGTCGCCAGTTGCTGTGCGTCATCGGTACCCGGCTCTTGTCTGGCAATAGCCAGCTTCAATTCTGGAAATTGCTGCTGCAATGCCGTCATAATCTGCTGCGCCAGTGCTTCCTCGGCAAAGATCACAGCCCGCTTCTGCGCCTGGCGCGCTCGTTCAGCCGCTTCGCGTAACCGATTGTCGGTTCGCAACGCAAGGCTGTGGGTCGCCAGTACACCACCGGCAATCAGACTGTATGCGATGGCCTGGGCAAGATCGGCAACCAGGTCACCGGCAAACGTTTGACCAAGGGCAATGCTGATCAATCGGAAGAGAATGTACATCAGCGCGATGAGGATGGTTAACGAGGCGACAAACAAAAAACCAAAGAGATAGATTCGGCGGGTAAGCGAGCTACGTTCCAGCAACCCTATCTCACCGCCGAGGGCAGCCATCTGTTGCACTCGACGCCAACACCATCCCCAGACCACAATACCAACGATGATCATAGCGCTGAACCACGCCAGCGGTTCACGCAGATCGCTCACGACACCGGCACCCGCAAGACTGCGAATGAGGACGCTGAGCAGTCCGCCCAGGCCGGCGACCATAGCCAGTTGACCGACCGCTGCCACCAGATACCACGCCACACGACGAATACCGGCCTGTCGTGGCGCCTCGGAAACGAGAGTTGCGTCAGTCTGCAAGATATGGCCGTGGTAGAGCGCAATCAGCGTCGCGACGATAACCGGCGCTAACCCATCGATCAGTTGACCAAAGACCGGTAGACCGAGGGCCTGGCGGAAGAGACTGGCCAGGATTATCGTAGCATTCGTGACGGCTACCATGCTGGCGATCACGATCACCAGGTAGAGGTACACTTTGCGTAAGACCGACTGCTGTTCTATTTCATCGGCGCCGACGAAGAGTTGCTGGAGAAGCATCCAGTGCCCGACCCAGACCCCTAGACCGACAATGGTACCGACACTCGCATCGACGAGCCGTGACAGAGAAGATACACTGCTTGCGCCAAGCACCTGGATGAGACCGACAGCACCACCGGCATAGACCAGCAAGCCGACACCTGCGGCAACGAACAGATAGAGTCGTCTAATGAACGCACCACTGTTTACCAGGTGACCACGAGCAGCATCATTACGAGCCACCAGACCATGATAGGCAAAGAGCACTCCCAATGTGCACGAGGCAATCGTGCCATACCAGAATTGGGCCATCGGATCGGCTGGAGGCCGATTGACGAGCAAGCGCAGCAGAACGCTCAACAGGTCGGTGACACTCCCGATCAGCGGCAACAGAAACGCCGTCAAATGACCGTACAGGTACAGTTGACGGATCCCCGAAGCACGCTCATCAGGATAACGGTCAGCCAATCGCTCTGCCCACCACCAATGGCCTAACCAGAGCGGTAAACAGACGATCAAAGCAGCCAATTGCAGTGCCGTTGTCTCAATGAGTTGCCCGCTGGTGACAAAAACACCGTAGAGCAGCCAGATGAATGACCAGGTAAAGCCCTGCAAGCCGATTGTAGCGCTGACAAACAGGTACCACCGTCTGACCACCATCATCGGCAGCCCCCTTCCTGCTCCCAACACCAGCTCCACGTTCGCCAATTCGTATTGCTCACCAACTGCCAGATGCCATCACGTCGCTGAAGTCCAACGGTAAATACAGACGTGACGGTATTGCTACCAAACAGTCCACTCCGATAGACAGTCGTTTCGCGCACGTCCACCGTTGCCCAATCACCGTCGATCCGCAAACTGATCACCGTAAAACTGACATCTTCGTTGGAAAAATTCGCCGGTGGCAGTTGGGAACGCATCTCTTGCACATTGCGCGGGTACCCCGGCAGCGTTGGTGAGAGGAAGCTATAAGCGCGCTCATAATCTCCCTGCTGAACAGCCAACAGATAATTGAATACCACATCAGCCGGTTCATTACCGGTACGGTACGCTGGCGTGGCACGATTCAGCACGATCACCACCGCAATGATGATCAACAGCACCGATCCCACCACGATCCCGATCAGAAAGCGATCACTCGCCGGGAGACGCATCGTATGTACCCTTTCTGTTCACCGCTTCTCCATATCTGAACGTACACCGTATGCGACGCTGCCAGAGACAAGAACGTTCCCCTCACTGGTGATCGCGGTAGCGACGTCGCAAGCGCCGACCATACCTACCGAGCAACCAATACCCCTTTGTTACCAGCCAATCGGCGATAGTATGAGCAGCGCTACCGGTGCAGAAGCCTATCACAAATGCCCCAACCTCATCTGGCCTGGTTTTGATCAGCGTGTATATCTGCTCAACAAACTCGCGGTGAAACGCCGGCGGTATTAAACCGATCTGACTCATCCCCAAACTCATCACGAAGAGCAGGCCGTAGACTACGATGACAAAATAGCCGAGTCGGAGAAGTGGGGAAATAATCAAACTATGGCTCCAGAACGACCGGTGCGGGATGAACCACATATAGGGTCGCCAGATCCAGAAAAAGATCCCCCAGCGATTATCAATGGTCGAGTCGATGTCGAGATCGGGTGAAAACATAATACCCGATAGCAGATGTGCGCTGCCCAGCCAGAAACTGCATGCTGGTGCTGTTGATGGGCCGAGTTGAGTGTACTCAAGGGCGGCGTAATAGGTGATGGGCGTCATGATGGCCCCACTGATAATGGTAATAGTATCATGCGTTCGTGCAGATGGCATAACCAACCTGTAACGATGTATCTGTCGAGCTTTCTCTCTACTTCCCCGAGATTGCCGACCAGCGACCCATGTCATGCAGAAGGTGGAGTATGTGGCCGGAAATCTTCAGTTGGTGCATCAACTCTCGGCTGCGGTAGTTGTTCACTTCTGTTATAATAGCACGTGTGTTCGCGCTATGGCGGAGGTTTGTATGGACATGCCACCTCTCACCGAACTTCCCGGTCAACCACCGGGACCAAGGCTTGCTTTTGCCCATGATCGGCAGAGTATCGCTGAGATTGCCGAAACCCTGGCCGCGCTGGCGAATGCCCATGGTGGTGCTGTCGTCGTGAGTGGTGGGCGTGGCACACATCTGGCTGCGCTCCGTGATCCCGCCGCAGCAACTGAGTTGATCCTGGCAGCAGCCCTTTCGTGTACGCCGCCGTTAATCATCCCACTTCCCCAACTGGTTGTCTACCACGAGATACCGGTGCTAGTCGTGGAGGTACCGGCTGGCCTTCCCTACGTGTATGCCGTCAATGGGCGGTACCTGCGTCGTGAAGGGGCAAGCAATCAACCACTTTCCCCAGCAGCACTGCACCGGCTGTTTAGCGAGCGCGCCGACCTCGGCTGGGAACGTCAGATTCCACCCGGTGCTTCCTTAAAAGAATTGGACGATGAGCTGGTGAGAGCTTACGCCCGGCGGGTAGGGCCACCTGCCGGTGATGATCCGCTAGCCCTCTTAACCAGACGTGGCTGTCTGATCGACAACATTCCGACCAATGCTGGCCTCCTGCTCTTCGGGCGCGATGTCGCTGCTCGCTTTCCCCAGGCTGAGCTAACCCTGGTACGGTACCATGGTCGCGAACCGGCAGACATCTTCGAGCGAACAGATATTTGTGCTCCGCTTCCAGAGGCTATTCGGCGCGCTGAACGTTGGTTGAACGACCATATGCGTAAGGGTTCGCGCATGGTGGGGCTGGAGCGGGAAGACTGGACCCAATTCCCGCCTGGAGCCGTTCGTGAAGCCTTGGTCAATGCAGTGGCACACCGTGACTACAGCAGCCGGGGGGAAGGGATTCGGATTACGATGTTCAGTGATCGGCTTGAAGTCTACTCGCCAGGTCGCTTACCCGGTCATGTTACGCTCGAGAATCTTCGCGCCGAACGATTTTCGCGCAATCCGGCTATCGTGCAGGTGCTGGCCGATCTCGGTTTGGTTGAACGGCTCGGCTATGGGATCGACCGGATGCTTCGTCAGTTGGCGGCAGCCGGCTTGCCGCCGGCCACCTTCCGCGAAACAGCAGCCGGCTTTCTGGTCGTGTTGCCGGGTCAACCAATGGCCGAAGCGGTGCCCAGCGGGGTCGATACCAGCGCCTGGCGTCGGATGGGCTTGAACGACCGCCAGATCGCCGCCTTACTGTTTGTAGTAGAACAGCAACGAATTACCAACCGTGATCTGCAAGAGATGCACCCCGATGTCAGTGCCGAGACGATTCGGCGTGATCTGTCCGATCTGGTCAATCGCGGTCTCTTACTCAAAGTAGGTGATAAGCGAGCAACCTATTACATCCTCAAATGAAGAACATCATCGTTGTGCTTCATCAACCGCGTGATCCACGCAATATCGGCGCCGTCGTGCGGGCAATGCTCAATACCGGCGTTCACCACCTGCGTCTGGTTGATCCATGCCCGTTCGAGCCAGAGGTGATTACCGCTGTAGCTCATCGCCCTGAACCGGTACTGGCGAACCTGGCGGTATATCCCGATCTGCAACAGGCCATCGCCGATATACAACATCTTGTCGGTACCACCGACCGACCGCACCCCAATTTGCCGTGGCGCACCGATATTCGGCAATGGGCGGGTGAGATTCGTCAACGTGCAACTAGGTTCGGCCCGGTCGCTATCCTTTTTGGCAGCGAAGGCAATGGCCTGAGTCGACGTGAACTCAGCCTGTGCCACGAGATCATCGGCATCCCGATGGCGCCGGAATACCCTGTCTTAAACCTTGCTCAAGCCGTCTTGATCACACTCTACGAGTTGCAACAAGCCAGCCCGCTGCCGGTCTCACCACCGATCATCGAACCGCCGGCACCGCTGGCTGCACTTGATACATTGGTAAGCGTGTTTGATGAACTAATCGCCGCAACCAATTTTGTGAAAAGCGGGAACGGCCAGGCATTACGGCATCGCTTGCGAGCGATCATCTCCCGTGCTGCACTGAGCGAACGTGATGCCGCCATCCTGACCGCGCTGCTACGCGAGGCGGTGCGGCGGATAAGAGAACGTTAAAGAAACTTCGCGAAACGATTATTCGCTACCAGCCTCGGCTGCTCTTCTCAATGCTAAAAATACTTCCTTGAGCGATTGACTCACCGCACTATCGGGTTCGCTTAATACCAGTTCCTCGTAAGCGTTGAGAAACTCAATGCGAGACCTGTGGAAAAAGTGTAAGAAATGTCTCAGAAAACCTATGCAGTCCAGTACAACAACTTCCGTTCCACCAGTTTCCTCATAACACTGTGATGCACGGGACCTGACATCATCACTAATAGCTTCAGTGGTTATAAAGATATAATTATGTATTCGGTGATTAGCAGATTGAACCTTTTGAACTGCGCGGTCAATATCATCGATAGTAACACGTTTCATTTTCATTTCATACACCGTCACAACATGATCATCGCTTTCGAGGCAGACCTCAATATCACCGAGAGAACCCGTTTGTTTATCAGCAGCAGTATGCCTGTGTAGCGGTGACATACGTTCTTCCAAGTTTTCTGCCAACGGATTTATACGCAGCGGCAACAATGAGAACCGGAAGTCTGCTTGCATTTTTACAGCGGAGATGCTGTTCGATTAAGTTAATAATCTCTTCTGACGATAATGGCAATGTTTCTTCTGCTGAAAGCCCAGTAAGTAAGATTCTGATTCTTCCCTCTTTCTCTTCACGAATAATCAATAATATACGAACTATTTCTGTTAGCAAATCTTCAGCCGATACCCTCTTTTGATACACATCGTCCAGCAACTGAAGAGTCGCCTTGTATATCTGGCGAGGTCTACCAATCAATTCCAAGTCTAATGTGAGTGGTCTGTTCAAATTACGGAAGGCAGGAGTAAGAAAAGCAGTCGTTGGATTGAGCGGTAAGCGATGGTCGTGAACAAAACGGGTAATGTATTTTTCGTCATAAGAGCGACCCGAAAAAGCATCATTGTCACCAATCTCGGTATACGGCTTGCGTGGATCAACATCTGGACGATCTATTGTAGCCACCATACAGGCCATCAAGAGTCTCGCGCAGGCTCGATTACTCATCTGTCGGCATACATACTCGACTCGCTCGCGAATATCAGTATTTCCAATGAAGGATTGGGTAATGTTTTCCGAAGCTCGTTTAAGAACGTTGGAAAGAATATCATCAGGTTTATCCATTGCTCTCACCTAAAAGAGGGTCTTTTGACGAGTCTTCGCCGGATCATAATTGGTCCATAATACCTCTACTCGTGAGTCTTTGGTCGAATGGATCGTTCTAGGAGGAGCGATGTTCTTGTACCACCTGGAAGAAGGATACAAATCGTTCATTAACTCACAATCATACCCCGAAATAGCGACGAGTCCTTGAACGGCATTCAGTACAAGCGCCAGTTCATGGTGCTCGGCATCGGTCATTTCATACGCATACGCATTATTATCGCCTCGCGTTTCGTGAACGTATGGTGGATCGCAATAAAAAAGGGTATCTGGTGAATCATACAAGCGAATAACATCAATTGCCGGCCGATTCTCGATCTGAACGCGCAACAAACGGATTGCAATCTCTGGTAAATCTTCCACTGCGCCGAGCCAGCGTGATACAACTCCAGCCATTCCCGCCCTGCTCGTGTTCTTACAATGCGCCCATCGCCCGAGTGTTGCTGACTGGGCTAAACCGGTGCGTACTTGCCGGGCACGCACGTAGAACCGCCGTGCACGTTCAACCGAATCGAGGCCAGGATCGATTTCACAAGCGATAGCAAATTCTTCGCGTGAAAATGGAGTAAGTCCAATCGCTCGAATAAGACGGTCAGGATCGTCTCGTAACACCCGAAAGAAATTAGTTACCTCGCCATCAATGTCGTTATATGTCTCTACCGGTGATGGATCGCGGTTCAGGAGCACCGCAGCCGAACCACCAAATGGCTCACAGTAGTGATGACAAGGGGGGAGCAGTGGTAAGAGCCAGTCAAGGTGCGAATACTTCCCACCATACCAACCAAATGCGATCATCCGCTTCTTATCTCGCTTCACCAGTGGAGAGGGAGCGCCGTTCCGTTTCACGTTGAATACCTTTGTTTTACTACAGCACAGAGAAGACGCGAGTGTGG
>JAGHYT010000114.1:0-12874 GCA_017743535.1 Chloroflexus sp. | reverse complement strand
GCGTGGCAAAATTGTCGCGCAGGTCTTGTTTCGTCGTTTCTGGCCGACGCAAGCGGCGAATCGTCGCCATTACCGCGTCTTGCGAACCTTCCCCGTCAACGATCAACGCATAGTCAATGGTACCGGCATCAATCATCATACCGGCAATGCTCATCCCAGTAAGAAAACCGAGACAGGCGTTGCGCACATCGTAGTTGATCGCCCTTGGTGAAAGGCACAGATTGCGGTGAACGAAGCAAGCGGTTGAGGGTTCGAGGTAGTCCTGACAAACTGAAGTATTAATCAACAGACCAATGCGTTCGCGATCAATCTCAACTCGCTGTAAAAGCTGTTCGGCTGCCATCGTGGCCACGGTGCTAGGCAAGGTTCCCTCATCCCAGAATCGCCGTTCGCGAATGCCCGATAGCGCCTCTAGCTTTCCCCTTGGAAACCGTAACCGTTCCATTGTTTCGGCAATCTGATCTTCAATCCAATCGGAGGTGATCCGATGCGGGGCTAACACATAACTGATCGCTTCAATCATGACATGCTTGAATAACACCTAAGCCTCCCTACCATTTCTCATCAGTCTTTCTTCGAATTGTTTCGCGTTTGTCGCAGTCGGCGATCCACAATATCTAGTTCACTCTCTGCACCGTGTTTTTATATCCATTTATTTATACCTCAGGGAATTGCGCAAATGTGCGTCGTAGACCTTCTTCGATACTGATACGCGGCACGTAGCCAAAATCATGGCTGGCCGCTTCATGGCTAAACCAATGCGAATGGCTCAGTTCGTGCACCATCAGGCGCGTGAGGGGTGGTTCGCCACGTAGACGCAGTGTAGTGTACACGAACTCCAGTGCGGTTGCCAGTCGGTAGGCAAGATCAGCCGGAATCTTTCCCCGTATCGGTGGGCAGCCGGCATGACTAAGGATGATCCCGATAAACTCCCAGAGATTGACCGGTCGCTCCTGACCGATAAAGTAGGCGCGTCCGCGTAGGGGCGAACGCTCACTCAGCGCTGCCGCTGCTAACACATGGGCTTCAGCTACATTTTCGACATAGCTGACATCAACCAGATTCATACCTTCACCGATTTGAAAGAGCATCCGTCTCCGTGCTCGACGGAGCAGGCGCGGGATGATGTGCGGGTCGCGTGGTCCCCAGATCAGATGGGGCCGGAGTGCAACTGTTGCGATTTCGGTTTGGCCGAGCACATACCGTTCGGCAATCGCCTTCGTTTGCGGATAAGGGGCAAGGTAACGTGTAGGATACGGCAGACGTTCATCACCGCCGTGGATGTCGTCGTCGCCGATGACAACAGACGGAGTCGAGGTGTATACCAGTTTGGGCACTCCGGCCCGGATCGCTGCTTTCACAATGCGCTGAGTCGCGCTGACATTTGCCCGGTAAAAGTCATCGTAACGCCCCCATAAACCGGCTTTCGCCGCCACGTGAAACACTGTTGTGACACCCCGCATAGCCCGCGCCAGCACTGCCGCTGCTTCAGGCAACGATAGATCGGCCTGGAAGGTTTCAACCCCCTGTGCCTGCAATTCTGGATAGGTTCCACGACCGATAACCCGGACATGATCGCCACGGGCCAGCAGATGTTCGACAATATAACGCCCGACAAAACCATTTCCACCGGTTACTAATGCGATCATAGCTCGTTATTCAGCGACGCCCAAACGACGTGCTGCCCATTGTGCTAATTGCTCACGAAAAATCTTTGCGTTATGGCGGATATCAACCGGGAACGAGGGATGGATCAGAAAGTTCTGGATTTGTGCAGTCGTATCGCTCGTTGCCGCTAGTTGACGTAATTCAGCTATCAGTCGCGAGGGCGACATCGTTACTGCGCGGTTGCGTTCAACCACGACAACCGGCATCTGAGCACCGGGTGAACCAACGCCAACCAGTGCCGAGCGGGCAACGGCCGGATGCTGGTTGAAGAAACGTTCAATCGGTTCGGTGAACAGTGTCCCACTGGCAGTGATCACACGTTGACTCTTCCGTCCGTAAAACCACAATCGCCCCTGTTCATCGAAGTAACCCAAATCTCCCATTCGATGCCAGACGTGCTCGCCATCGGTGATCTTAGCCAACGCAGTGGCTCGTGGTCGTCCGACGTAAGTGCGAGTCACCGTCGGGCCGCGCACGCAAATCTCGCCAATCACTTCTGCCGGTAAGCGTTGGACATCACGCCAATCGGCGATTGGCTCATCACTGATTGGGATGATTGCCACTTCCATACCCGGAACCGGATAGCCAATACACGTACCGGCCAGTGGTGACGGCCGCTCGGTGTGGGCCTTCAGGATGTCGCGACCACTGATCGAGCTGACCGGCAGTGCTTCAGTAGCACCATAAGGCGTGTAGCTATCGGCTGGCGGTACCAGAATCCGGTGCAGACGCTCGTGCAGGTGGAGTGGCACCGGCGCACCAGCCATCAAGACGCGCCGTAACGACGGTAGTTGAATATCATGCGCCAGACAGTAGGTAGTCACCTTCTCCCAAATTGCCGGTGAGCCAAATGTTGAGGTCACACCCAGGTCGCGAATAAACTCAACCACTGCTGCCGGATCGCACTGTGCTGGACGGGTTGGGTCAATGGGCGGAATTGCCGACGTGACTCCTAATGCCACGTTGAACAGCGCGAACAGTGGAAAAGCCGGCATCTCGATCTCGCCTGGCGCAATTCCAAATAGGTCGCGCAAGATATGAATCTGCGCCTCAAACATACCATGCGTGTAGAGAACACCCTTCGGGACGCCGGTACTCCCACTGGTAAAGACAATCGCCGCTGGATCATCAGCCGTCGTCTCGATCAGGGGGAACGGCGTTCGCATTGGGAGATCGAGTTCGCGGAGGGCAGCCGCACCGGGGATGGCTGGCCCCACTGAAACTGCATATCTGATTGTCGCGCAGGCACGAGGAAAGATCAAACGCAGGAGATGGGCACGTGGTACCCCGATCAAGGCCTCTGGTGCGGCTTCAGCAATACATTGCGCAAGATTTCGTCGTCCCATTGCCGGATCAATCAAGATCGGTACACAACCGGCTTTCAACAGCGCAAACGTCAGCCGAATCAACGGCTCTCCCGCCGGAACCATCAGCAATACCCGCATTGCCCGCTTCAGACCGTAGGCTGTCAGCCCCCAGGCCAGCCGATCACTAGCTGCATTCAACGCTGCGAAACTCTGCCGCCGATAGATAACCTTCCCCGCTCGGTCACGCCCGATCCCGCTAATGACTGCGGTCTGATCGGGGTATTCCTGTGCCATCCACGGTAGGTAGCGGGCAACGTTTGCCCCCGTTGGCGCTGAACGCATCGTATGCTGTGCTACCGATAAAGCGTTGACCATTGATACCCTCACTGTCACACTATTGATCGATGCCCAGCGCTGTCAGGATGAAAGCATATTCCAAGGCAAATTCTTCAAGGCGGGCAAACCGACCTGAATGACCAGTGTGCCCGGCTTGTAAATTGGTTCGCAGCAACAGCATCGTATCGTTGGTCTTCATTGTGCGCAGTTTTGCCACCCATTTCGCCGGATCCCAGTACGGTACCTGTAAGTCGTATAGCCCGGCAGTAACTAGGATGTGAGGATACGGTCCTGATTTGAGGTTCAGGTAGGGATCGTAAGCTCGCATGACAAGATACTCGGCCTCAATTACCGGATTCCCCCATTGCTCCCACTCGGTAACTGTCAGTGGCAGATCGGGCTTGAGCATCGCAATAATCACATTCGTGAACGGAACTCCGGCGACTACGGCCTGAAACAGATCGGGACGGGCATTGACAACGGCTGCCATCAGCAGACCACCAGCACTCCGCCCATTGATCGCCAGTTGTGATGGCGAGGTGTAGCCTTCCGCAATCAAGTGTTCGGCGCAGGCGATAAAATCGCTGAACGTATTTGGCTTGTGCCGCAGCCGACCTTGTTCGTACCATTGCCGTCCCAGCTCCTGACCACCACGGACATGCGCGATCGCGACGGCAAACCCCCGATCAAGCAGACTCAGTCGCTTACTGTCGAACACCGGATCATAGCTGTAGCCATACGCCCCGTACCCGCATAACAGACAGGGGCCACCCTGACGCGGTCGATCACGGCGATAAACGATAGAGATCGGGACCTGTGCACCATCGGGTGCAGTTGCGGTCAATCGCTCACTCACATAGAGCGACGGATCGTAGCCAGAGGGAATCTCTTCTTGCTTTAGCACCTGCCACGTGCCATACCGCATGTCGTAGCTGATCACCGATGGCGGTGTTACCAGTGAGCTATACAGCAACCGAAGTTGATCGGTAGCAAATTCTACATTTTCGTCTGCCCAACAGGTATAAACCGGTTCGGGGAAGTCAATGTAGCGCGGGTGATTCCCATCTGGATCACTAATCCGAATCTGCCGCAAACCGGCCCGTCGCTCGTAGACGACCAGATAATCGGCAAAGCAATCAATGCGATCAAGCAGGGTATCGTCACGTCCTGGCAAGATTTCAACCGTGTTCGTTGGATCGCTCACCGGGGCGCGCAGAAGCCGAAAATTCTCGGCGCCGTCATTCGTTCTGATGTAGAAGTGATCGCCGTGGTGATCGACAAAGTATTCAATCTGCGGACGACGTGGATAGATCACCTGCCATTCGGCAAAAGGAGTTGCCGTTGGGAGATAATGCACTTCAGTGCCGTTGTGGCTATAACAGGTGAGCAGCAAGTACGTACCGGAGCGACTTCGCCGCAAGCTGAGATGGAAACGCTCATCGGTCTCTTCGTAGATCAAGACATCATCGGCAGGTGAGGTACCGAGCACGTGGCGATACAGGCGATACGAACGATGCGCATCATCGTACACTGTGTAAAAGAGGGTTTGATCATCGGCCCACTGCGCGTCATCAACACGTTCAATCGGGGCATCCAGCACTGTACCGCTTGCCAAATCCTTGATAAACAGGGTAAAAATGATGGAACCGGTTGTATCGAGACCATACGCCAGCCGCTGCTGATCAGGTGACGGCTCATACGGGCCAAGACGGCAAAAAGTATATCCGGTAGCTAGGGCATTCAAGTCAAGTAACACCTCTTCGGGACCATCATCACCGACTTTTCGGCACATCAACGGGTACTCAGCACCCTGTTCGGTGCGAGTGTAGTAGCGGTAACGACCGCGAGGAACCGGTACCGAACAATCATCTTCCTTGATACGACCACGCATCTCATGGTAGAGCCGCTCGCGCAAAGCTGCTGTCGGCGCCATAACTGCCTCGGCATAGGCATTTTCCGCTTCGAGATAGGCAATCACTGCCGGATCGTTCCGATCCTCAAGCCAGGCAAAGTCATCAACAATCTCGTCGCCGTGTAAGCGAATAATCACCGGTTTCCGCATTGCAACCGGCGGCTGAATAGTCTCACGGTACATAGATAATGCTCCTCATTCGGCCAGCAACCACTGTGCCAAGTATGCAATCATCGTATCAGAGGCGTCTTCCAATACGTAATGCCCGGCATCATCAAGGCGGGTCACATACGCGGTCGGGAAACGGGTCAACCATCCGGCCAGAAAGCGATCGTCGAAACACCAATCGCGTCCGCCCCAAAAAATGCGCACCGCTTTGTGACGAAGCACCACTAGATCGCGATCAATAGCATCAACAACCGGCCAGGTTCGGTGTCCTGGATGGAGTGGAATATCTTGCACAAAACGGGCAATTGCCACCCGATCAGCCGGCGTCTGATATGGCCAGAGATAACCGGCCCGCACTGCCGGATCTAACGGTCGTGTGACGGCCATCACTGTAGCGGCAAGGGCAAAGGCATTCACGTGCCGGATGGCCCATTCGCCAATCCACGGCAACTTCCCTACCGCAATACGCCACGGAACATACGGCGAGAGAAATGCCGCCGTATTCAGCAATACGATCCGCCGCACCAGTTCAGGATGGCGAACGGCCCATCCCATTCCAATGGCGCCACCCCAGTCATGAACTACCAGATCAACCGGCCCTAGGTTGAGCCAGGCTAACAGATGTTCAAGATGATGAATATGGTTGGCAAGGCAATACTGGTAGTGTGGTGGTTTATCTGACAAGCCACAACCGAGATGGTCAGGCGCGATCACCCGCCGCCGGTCACGGAGTGCCATGATCAGGCGTCGGTAAAAGAAGGACCAGGTTGGATTCCCGTGCAGAAGCACCACCGGTGTCCCTGCACCTTCGTCGACGAAGCGCATCACGCCAGCACCACCGGGCAGTGCATACTCGCCAACCCGGAAGGGAAAAAGGGCTTGCAGCGAAGCCGGTAGAGCGAGGTGTGTCAGCATGCGTAAAATGTTCTCCGATACACATACAATAGCTCAATTTGAGTATACACCGATTGGCAACTGCATACACCGCTGAACGATGGATTGTCCGGCATTCCCGTCTGTGACATCTGCTACTGCAATACCTGTTGCAGCAGTCGGCTTGCTTCTTCAGCCGATAATGGATAACCGAGCAAATATCCTTGACCGTAATCGCATCCCGCCACTCGCATTCGTTCGAGCTGCTCAGCGGTTTCCAAACCCTCAGCTACCACTGTAAGATGCAGTCCACGCGCTAAATTGATAATAGCACTTACAATCGCTTCTGAATGGCGATCCTGATTGAGTTGAATAATGAAGTTCCGATCAATTTTGATCTGATCAATCGGTAACTTGATCAAATAACTCAAAGAAGAGTAACCAACCCCAAAATCGTCAATAACGATTTGAATACCATAATTACGGAGACTTGCCAACACTGCGGCAGCTTCCTGATTGTATTCCATCAGAGTGCTCTCGGTGAGTTCTAATTTGATCGATCGTGGTGGTAGATGATACTGTTCTAACAACTGTACGAGACGTGAATAGAGATCGGGCAACATAAACTGGCGCGCCGAAAGGTTCACGTGAATTGACAGATCGTTGACCAATAACGTTTGTCGCCATTCGGCCAGTTGCCGGCAGACACGTTCCATCACCTGCCAACCAATGGCATCTCCTAAACCAATCTCCTCAGCAACGTCAAGAAAAGCTGCTGGCGTGAGTAAACCACGCACTGGATGTTGCCAGCGCACCAATGCCTCAAATCCGATTAATGTCCCAGAATGAATGTTAACAATTGGCTGGTAATAGACGACAAACTCACGCAATGTTACTGCACGTCTCAGATCGTTTTCAAGCCCCAGCCGTGCCTGCGCCGCTTCGCGCATAACTGGCTGAAAGACCACATAACGCGACTTGCCAGCCGCTTTTGCCCGATACATTGCAATATCAGCGTCACGTAATACTTCAGCCGGCTCGCTATATTCTGCCGAGCCAAACACAATTCCAATACTGGCAGAGGAATGAAGGAGATGACCATCAACTTCAACCGGACGATCTAACTGCTGTAAGATACGCTCGGCAACGCTTACCGCCTGTTCAACGGAAGCTATATCATCAAGCAGGACAACAAACTCATCACCACCCAGGCGTGCACATGTGTCTATGGCGCGCAGACAACGGTACAATCGTGTTGCAACCGCCACTAGGAATCGATCACCAACCGGGTGACCAAAACTATCATTGATAAATTTGAAATGATCGAGATCAAGAAAGAGCACGGCAAAGTGGTAATCGGGATGGCGCTGGCTCCGTTTGATCGCCTGAGCCAACCGATCACTTAAGAGCAGACGGTTTGGCAAACCGGTAAGTGCATCGTGCAAAATCCCGTGTTGTAGGCGCAATTCCATCAATTTTCGTTCGGTCACATCGCGGTAGTTAACGATTACCCCCTCTACCGCCGGATCATCGAGCCAGTTAGACGCAGTTGCTTCGATCCAGCGCCAGCCACCACCAGCCCGAAGCACACGAAACTCGGTGATCGTCGAGGCGCCGGATTGTCGAACTAAATCAAAAAAGGTATGTTTGACCCGTTCACGATCAGCCGGATGAATAAAGGTGAAGCTAGAAACTGGTTGTGACAGAAAGCCCTCTACCTGATAGCCGAGCAGATGACGAGTCGAGGGACTGGCATAGCGAACCAACCCATGCCGATCGACAATTAAAACTGCATCACTGCTGCGTTCGATCATTGCGCGAAAGAGACGTTCGTTCCGCTGTAAGGCCTGTAAAGCCTCTTGTCGTTCGATGAATAACCGGCGCTCACGCAACGCTCGTTCGGCGATCCGCGGAAGTTCAAGCAGAGTTGCTGGCGTCTTTACCACATAATCCAATGCTCCCGCCTTAAGTGCTGCTACCGCAGTTTGTTCATCTCCATGGCCGGTCATTAAGACTACCGGTAAGGGTACATCTGTATCCGTGATAGCCAGCAATTCATCACTACGACCATCAGGCATGTACAAATCGCAAATAATCAGGTCGAAGGAGTGTGTTGCTAAGAGTTGTCGGGCTTCGTGGAGCGATGATGTAGCCGTGATCTGTACTGCACTGTGTTCAAATGCCCGTTGGATAAGCGCAACATGATCTGGGTTGTCTTCGACTAACAAAATATGTGGTTTCACCGCAAACTACCTGTCAATTACACGCGGATGAACAAGCTCGGTTCAGGTATGAAGCACCTGATTCCACTCCAGCCAGTAATCACCCAAATCGTTCATCATCCGGCTAAACTGCTCAAAATCGACCGGCTTGACCAGATAACTGTTGGCATGAAACTGATACGCCAAGCGAAGATCACTTTCCATCCGCGATGTTGTCACGACTACTACTGGAAGATGGCTAAGCATGGCGTCGGTTTTAATCGCTTGCAATACCTCTAGGCCACTCAAACGTGGAAGTTGCAAATCAAGCAACACGATGTGAGGGGATGGATTGGTTGTCGGGTCTGCATATGGGTAGCATCGTCTCAGATAATCAAGCGCCGCTTCACCATCTGCAACGTGAATAATGCGGTTAGGAATCCGATGATCGCTCAGCACACGAGTGATCAGTTCAGTGTGATCAGGGTTATCTTCCACCAGCAGAATCACGACTGGATCGATATTGCCCGACATCATTGTACTCCTTACCGTAACATTTCATTACTACACTACCTACTCTGATACAGGTGGCAGCGGCAATGTAATGTAAAACGTTGCACCTTTTCCCAAGCCTTCTGATTCCACCCATATCTTACCACCGTGCGCTTCGACAATGCGGCGTGCCAGCGCCAGACCGATACCGGTGCCCTCAATCTGCATATTGAGACGCTCGAAGAGACCGAATATGCGCTGCGCATGACGCGGTTCGATGCCGATCCCATTATCACGAACACTGACGAGCACAAAACCAGGCTGATCAGCAAGCCGGGCATCGATCCAGATCTGCGGGTTTGGTTGATCGCCCATAAATTTCGCTGCGTTGTCGATCAGATTCTGAAACACTTCACGCAATCGTGTGCGATCACCGTAAACTTCCGGCAGGTTTGGTGGTAGATGGAGGTAAACATTTCGTTCGGCTAATCGGCCACTCACACTGGCCGCTGCCTCACTGATCAATAACCCCAGACTGATCCGGCTGGGTTGACTGAGTTTCCTGCCAGCCCGTGACAGATTAAGCAGATCCTCGAGTAACTGATACATACGGTCGGCAGCGACGATGATCCGTTGCAGATCGGCAGGAATCCGCTCTAAATTACCGGTTGCTATATCACGTTGAATATAGCTTGCAAAACCTTTAATCGTAATGAGCGGGCTTTTGAGATCGTGCGAGACCGTGTATGTAAACTGTTCCAGTTCAGCGTTGCGAGCGGCCAGTTCATTTAACAGACGTTCACGTTCAATCTCGGCCTTCTTTCGTGCGGTAACATCGATTCCTACCGCCTGATACTCTACTGGTACACCGTTATCGTCGAGTAGCAGACGATTGATCCAGCGCTGCCAGCCAATTGTGCCATCGGGTTGCAATACTTCGTGCTCATGTTCCATGGTCGGCTGCTCAGGAGTAAGCTGACGAATATCAGCGGCAACCTGCGCCCGTCGTTCGGGGGGAATTAGCTCATAGAAATTGAAACCGATAAGTTCCTCGCGAGAACGCTGGAATGTCTTGCAGTAGAGATCGTTCACAAACGTCAGCGTACCATCGGTCTGAAAACGACAGATCAGGGCCGGCATGTCTTCCACCAGACTACGATAGTAGAGTTGGCTGCGTTGGAGATCGGCTTCAATTGCTTTCTGGGCAGTAATATCAATTTGAAGACCGTACATCTCTCGCAGTACGCCATCTGAGTCTACAACCGGCTGACCAACCCCACGCAACCAGCGGATTGTGCCATCAGGTAAGATCACCCGAAAATCAACGGTCAATTCCTGGTTGGTTTTGATAGCACGTTCAACCGTCTCCTGAACGGTAGCTCGATCGTCGGGATGAATGCGCTCAAGCCATGTGCGAAAAGTAAGTTTTTCTTGAGTAGGTTCGATAGCAAGTAGAGGATAATTTTCTGGCGACCAACGAATGGTTTGCGCTTGAGCATCCCACTCCCAGGCACCTGCCCGCGCTGCCAGCAGCGCCTGACGCAACCGTTGCTCAGCTCGCTCGCGTTCTACAGCCTCTTGCCGACTCTTTCGTAGGGCGTTGGAAAGCTGCACATCAACGATAAAGACGATGGCACTGGTCAGGAACAGGATAACCGAGATCAAAATGGTGTAGACGAGCGGTGTCTCCAACAACTGCGTCGTCTGTGGTAACCAACCGGTTACTTCGAGCAGCCACAGCCCAACCATCGCAGCACTACCTGCCAGAGCAGCACCTGATGCTCCGTAGCGACCAAACCCAATACCTGCCAGGAGCACAACAATAACATAGTTGAGCACTGCCGAGCTACGCACGCCACCGCTGAAAAGAGCTGCAATGGTAATAACCAACCAGAGTATACTGCACACCAGACCTGCACCTAAATAGGCTGCTCCACGACGTACCATCCAGGCCCCACCTGCAAACGTTATGGTCATCACTGCCGACGCTAGCAGTGGGATTTCCGGTTGGGCATAGAGGAAGGGGCTGACAATGCTAAACAGGCCGGAAATAAGCGTCAAGACGACAAAAATCGGCCACAAGAGCACTGCGCCGTACCGCTGTCGGTCACCAAACGGTGCTTCCAGGGGGGATATAGGGTATAAGATGGCTGTGAGTGGGTGATGTGAATTCATATATTCATACAATGTCGCAATATTCAGAAGATCGTCATTGCATGCAAGAGTATTATATACTCTTTAAATAATGAGTACACTGCAAAAACTTACCACGGAGCACACAGAGTACACAGAGCGTGTAAGATTTATAAATAAGATGAGTCTACTGCAAAAACTCATCATGGAGCACATAAGGCGCGCAGAGCGTGTAAGATTTATGAGGAAAAGGGTCATTTTTTCAACCTTTTAAGGCATATAAGAAAAATTCTTACGCCCTACTTTGGACAGAAGATAAATCTATCTGTAGTCTCTGTGATCTCTGTGGTCTCTGTGGTAAGACGATTGCCTTTTTGCGGTGAAGTCAATGATGGCTTATGCGAACATTGGAAAGATGACGTATACTAACAATCGGTGCTTATTTCTACCATTAACATATCAGATTGTTATTACCAAAACCGTTTCACTTGGCTTTAAAGTGAGCTTATTTGCAACAAGATTGATACTGCTATGCGCTATCGTTTGTTCATCGTGCTACTGGCTGGACTGATCGCCTGTAGTACCACGACCTCACTGCCCACCCCATCACCAACCGCAGCAGTGGTACGTCCAACACCGGACATCCCACTGTTACCGGCGCCATTGTACGTACTCGACCGTGGACAGATTGCGCGTATCGAACGTGATGGCGCGACACGTCGCCAATTAACCCGTGAACGAATTGAATACGCCGGTATTCCGCCGATCAGTGATATGGATATCCACCCCACCGCCGGGATGGTTTACGTGGTGGGTGCGGCTGCTGGTGACCGACTGGTACGCACGGATCTTGACGGCAATAATCCCCAGATCATTTACGAGGAAGCCGGGCATCAGCTCAGTGCGGTACGCTGGTCACCTGACGGCGCTCTGATCTATCTCCGGTTTCAAAACAACCGTGAAATCCGTGATCTCCCTGACGGTCTCTACCGGATCGCGGCGAGTGGAGGGCCGCTCGAATTAGTTCTTGCCGATGATCCTGTTGATAATCCAACTAATCCGTCTCGCTCAGTACGCAGGTATCATCCATTTCTCTGGAATCTGGCTGGTAACACTCTGATTGTCGAGTCGTCGGCCACATTTTACGACGATTGTGAGCTGGTGTTCTGGCAAACGCAACGCCAGGAACTGCGTCGCCCGATCCTGCCAGAGGGTATGCAGAGCATGTGTGGAGAAGCTGTCTGGCTTAGTGATGGCAGCGCCGCGCTCTTCCTCATCGGCCCACCTACCGGTCCCGGTATCTGGCAGGTAGACGTACAAACCCTGCAAGCACAGCCACGTACTGCTGATGGCGTCCTGGCCCGTGCTCCCTTCCTCAAAGGCGATGATCTGCTCTTTGTTGCCGTCGAGCGTGTCAATGACGGTTTTACCTTTACCCTGACCCAGCAGTCGCCCGATGGCACATTGACCAGGCTACGACCACCGTTTCGCGAAACCCCTCTTCTCATTCGCTGGGCTCCTGACGGTCGCGGAATCGCTGCGGTAGTACAAACTGCACGTGGTACGGCATTACGCTGGTACCCGATCGGTGATTTGCCGGCGGTCGAATTACCCCAAACGGAAAATGGAGTTTCGTGGTTGATCTGGGGAACGATTCCTGGTCGCAGTTGAGTGATACCTAGGTACGAACCGTGCATCTGCAACCACTGCGTGGGGGCCAACATTCTGCTCCGCCATCCGCCACACGTTCCCGCTGCCGAGCGGGCAGCCCTCACCCCCAGCCC
>JAGHYT010000113.1:0-12904 GCA_017743535.1 Chloroflexus sp. | reverse complement strand
TGTCAGTGCAGCCAACTGCTCGACGGTATCGGTAAGTTGGGGAAGTGTGCGCGACAATCGGATAAGCTGCGTCGTCAGGTAACCACTATCTTCAGGCAAGGCAGCGCGCAACTCGTGAACACTGGCGGCCACATTGTCAGCGATAGTTTCACCACGTTGTAACAGGCTATCAACTGCGCTCACCGAGAAAGCCAGAAGTTCAGCTTTGTCGAGCAGGAGATGGAGGGCAGCAGCCGTCTGCGGTTCGTTGAGTCGTTCGAGTAACGCACTGGCGTTCAGCAAACGATCAGTGCGACTAGTGGTTGTAGCGCCGTTACTAGTCATTGCGCTCCTCGCCTGAGTTACGATAGCGGATACACGGTTGTTGCTTCATGGCAATATGAAGTCTTGATAGAAATTATGTGCATGCTTGAACAAAGTATAATGAACGTTAACTAACAACGTCAAGTTGCATTTTCGCAACGTTTAGTTGTGATTCCTGGTTAACGATAGCAACAGCATCATGCTCATGACGGATAGCTTTTCCCCACCTATCCACCATCGTGTTGTATGGTAGCTCAGCATGAGAAGTGATTGTATGGTACAGTGAACTGCACACTGGTAACATGCAATTGATAGGTAACGCAATGAAAGGCGAAACTGCGCATCCACAGCAACGACGCTGGCGGGTAAGTGTCCACGGAATTGTTCAAGGAGTTGGCTTTCGGCCATTCGTGTTTGGGTTGGCCGAACGCTGGCAGTTAACCGGTTTTGTGCGTAACGACAGTAACGGCGTCACGATAGAAATAGAAGGTGAAGAGCAAGCATTGCAGGCATTCGTACATGCGTTGCGCACTGAAGCACCGCCCTTAGCCCGCATAGAGCAATTGCGAGTCGAACCGCTGGCACTGGTTGGCGACAAGGAGTTCGTGATTACAGCTAGTCAGGCCCAACCTCAGCGTCGCACGCTCATTGCACCGGACACAGCCACCTGTGCCGATTGTCTGCGTGAGATCACCGATCCGCATGACCGTCGTTACCGTTATGCCTTCACCAACTGCACCAATTGCGGCCCGCGCTTCACAATCGTTCTTGATGTGCCTTACGACCGCATCAATACCACGATGCGCGATTTTCCGCTCTGTCAACAGTGCCAGGCGGAATACAACGATCCACGCGACCGGCGCTTCCATGCCCAACCAACCGCTTGCCCGGCTTGCGGCCCTCGCCTTAAGTGGTCAGCAGGTGATACCGACGATCCAATCGCTGCTGCGGCAGAGGCAATTGCACACGGGCAGATCGTGGCAATCAAAGGTTTGGGCGGATACCATCTGGCCTGCGCTGCCGACGATGAAGCGGCGGTGAGTCGGTTACGACAACGGAAGCAACGTGAGGCGCGCCCGCTGGCTCTGATGGTCCGTGATGAAACGGTGGCAGAGCAGCTCTGCCAGATCGATCCGATAGCCCACACCTTACTTACCAGCCCGGCGCGCCCGATTGTGCTTCTTCCCCGCCGACCAACTGCACCAGTTGCACCATCAGTTGCGCCGGGGATGCAGACGCTGGGTGTGATGTTGCCCTATACGCCACTGCATTATCTCTTACTTAACGAATACGCTGGGATTATTACGCCAGGGCGGGTTGCAGCAATTGTGTTAACCAGTGGTAATCTGAGCGATGAACCAATCGCTTACGAGGACGATGATGCGTTCACCCGACTGGCACCGATTGCCGATTCCTTTCTGAGTCACAATCGTCCCATCCACATCCGCTGTGATGACAGCGTGGTGCGGATCGCCGCAGGTGGGCCGCTCATTATTCGTCGCTCACGAGGCTACGCACCGGCACCGATTACGCTGGCTACAGCCTTGCCCTGCCCGATCCTTGCTTGCGGTGGTCATCTCAAAAACACGTTCGCGCTTGGACGCGGTCGTGAGGTCTTCCTCAGTCACCATATTGGTGATCTGGAGAATCTCCCCACATTGCGCTCATTCCACGAAGGGATCGTCCATTTTCAACGATTATTCGGCATAACTCCAGAGGTTGTTGCTTACGATCTGCATCCGGGCTATCTGGCTACCCAGGCAGCATTAGCAATGCCGATAGAGCGCAAGATTGGCGTCCAGCACCATCACGCACATATCGCTGCTGTTCTGGCAGAATACGGATTGGATGGACCGGTTATTGGGCTGGCAGCCGATGGCAGTGGCTACGGACCCGATGGTACAGTGTGGGGTGGCGAGGTACTGATCGCGACCTGCGCTACGTATACGAGGGTTGGTCATGTGCGTCATTTGATTTTACCGGGTGGTGAGCAGGCAGTACGTCAGCCATGGCGAGTTGCAGCAGCGGCCCTTTTCCAGATGTACGGCCCCGATTTCTGGCAGATGGATATACCGTTAACGCGACAATTAGATCGAACTGCCTGGAATATCTTGGCGCGAATGATTGAACGAAAACTAAATAGCCCGCTAACCTCAAGTCTGGGACGATTATTCGATGTAGCGGCAGTTTTGGTGGGACTCGGTCTAGTTGCCCGTTATGAAGGTGAGCTGGCAATATTGCTTGAACAGATCGCCGATTGGCAACACCCCCCTTATCCAATGCCAATCGCCGAGTCGGCAACGGCCAATGCTCCATTTACTCTTGATGGACTGGCTCTGCTATCGGCGCTGGTTGACGATCTGCGGCAGAATGTTCCTCCGGCAGTCATTGCCGGGCGGGTTCATCAGGGGGTTGCTTACGGCTTATGGCTGGCCTGCCGGCGGGCGCGTGATGAGTATGGTCTGACAACCGTTGCGCTCAGTGGGGGAGTGTTTCAGAATGTGCTTCTGCTCGAACTACTCACCGAGTTGTTACGCAACGATGGCTTTACTGTGCTCATCCCACGGCTAGTGCCACCTAACGATGGTGGCTTGGCATTCGGTCAGATTGCCGTAGCTGGGGCTTGCGTAGGCTGAAATCTTGCTGCGCAATCGGCGTTTTGATGAGCGGGCACGCAGTGAAGCTGAACCTGCATTCAGCACCTTTCCCGACAAGATGAACATGCGATCGATTTTCGAGCAGGATCATCGGTAGGCGCACAAGGTTGCCTGGAGCATGGGAGAAGCACGGTGGGAGTGGGTGCAGTGTGCGGTTGAAATCCATTGGTCGGCGCATCACTCCGCTCGCGGGAGCAGAATGATGAACTCGCCACTACTGCCCACTCTTCTGCTCTCTTTTCTCTTTCCCCATTCCTCTTTTATGGGCGCTCCCTTGCCCCAAACCATCCGCTGTCGTACAATAGAAAGAGCAACTGATACGCACCTGAAGGGCAAGGAAACACGAGTTTATGGCTATTCGAAGAATTTTACGGATTGATGATGCCGAGGATCGCAAAATCCTGAAAATGCAGTGCCGTCCGGTCAAGCTCCCTGACCGTAATCTCAAGCAACTGGTAGCTGACATGTTCGAGACAATGCGTGCTGCACATGGCGTAGGACTGGCTGCACCGCAAATTGGCATTCCCATCCAGCTTTGTATTATCGAGCTTCCTGCCGAGTATGAGGAACATCCAGACGGCAGTGTTGTTGAGATAACCCCTGCAAAACCATACGTTCTTATCAACCCGCGGATCATCAAGATGAGCGATGAAGAGGTGATGCGCGACGAAGGGTGTCTTAGTCTACCCGGTTGGTATGGATTGGTGCCGCGCCAGACATGGGTGACCGTCGAATTTCAGGATTTAAATGGCAAACATCACCGGTTACGCCGCGCCGATGATTTGTTGGGGTGGGCGATCCAACATGAAGTCGATCACTTACACGGCATTTTGTTTACTGAACGAATTCGTGACCTGAGTACGCTGCGCGATATTACCAAAGAACGTGAGCCACAACCGGCTGGATAAGCGATAAATACCATCGACTCCATAAGCGGTATGCAGACATCCGACCTTGTCAACAAAGCTCTTCTCTTTGCTGCGCAGGCCCACAATGGTCAGCTTCGACCTGGTAGTACGCTGCCTTATCTCGTGCATCTGAGCGATGTCGCACTCGAAGTTGCAACCACATTGATGGTCGAACCAGGGTACGATCCAACATTAGCCCTTTGCTGTGCCCTGCTCCACGATGTGCTTGAAGATACGAACATCGATGAGGCAACGCTGGAAGCTCATTTTGGGCCAGCGATTGTTGGTGGTGTTCGTGCTCTTACCAAAGATCCGTCACTCCCATCGGATGAACGAATGATCGATAGTCTGCGTCGTATTCAACAGCAACCCCGTGAGGTTTGGTTGGTGAAACTCGCCGATCGGATCAGCAACCTGTCAACTCCACCTCCTGCCCACTGGTCGCCAGAGCGGATTAGTGCTTACTGCACTGAAGCTGAGTTGATCCTTACCACTCTTAGCGCGGCAAGTCCATACCTGACAACTCGTTTGCGCAGCCGGATCGACCAGTACCGAAACATGACAGGTGTAGCTTGATCGATGATGGTTGGCACGCAAGGAGGTTCTATGCGGATTGCCGTAGGGAGCGATGAACAGAACTACGTTACCGACGCCTTGATCGCCGAACTGAAACAGCGTGGTCATGAACTTATCCTGTTTGGGCCGCTCGCTGGCAACGCCGATCCATGGCCTGACGTAGGGCGAGCCGTTGGCGAAGCCGTTGCTACTGGACAGGCCGACCAGGGTATTGTTTGTTGCTATACTGGTACCGGTGTCAGTATCGCTGCTAACAAAGTACCTGGGGTGCGTGCTGCGCTATGCCACGACGCCCAAACTGCGGCCGGTGCCCGCAAGTGGAACGACGCAAACGTGCTAGCCCTTAGCCTGCGGACAACCACGCCGGAGATCGCCCGTGAAATCCTCGATGCCTGGTTCGCTACAGAATGTCCACCAGAAGAACGGGCAACCATTGAGCGCTTAAAGGACGTCGAGCGAGCGTCGGGCTAGTAAGTGAGATGCTCAAACTCGCACGAAGTGATGGTCATTCCTGTGGTATAGTACAAAAGGAATGCACCTGACATGCAACAGTCCCGGCTTAAACACCGGGGCTTTCTTGTGAGTAAGGAGTTAGCGCACGGGAGCTTAGCGAACAAATACATCGTCCAATTTTTTCAGGCATTTCATCGCAGCAGAAAGGAGTACGTGGCTTTCGCTGTCGTTTGAAGGCGACAGTCGCTGCCGCTATCAATTATGGAACAGATCATGCAAGGAAAAACCGTCATCGTGACCGGCGCCAATTCTGGAATCGGGTATGTCACGGCACGCGAACTGGCCAAAATGGGAGCACGAGTGATGATGGTCTGCCGCTCACAGAGCAAGGGTGAAGCGGCCCGTCAGCGTATCGCGCAGGAAGCTACCGGAGCGCCGCCGGAACTGGTACTGGCTGATTTCGCCTCATTACATTCCGTGCGTCGGGCAGCCAGTGAGTTGCTTGAACGTTGTCCTCGCATTGATGTCCTGGTCAACAATGCTGGCATCTTCGTTTCAGAACCGCTTGCCAGCGCCGACGGCTACGAATTGACCTTCGCCGTCAATCATCTGGCACCGTTCTTGCTCACCAACCTGTTGCTCGACCGCATTGTTGCCAGCGCACCAGCGCGCATCGTCAACGTCTCTTCCTTTGCCCACGTAGCAGGCAAAATTGCGATTCCGCAGATTGCCTCACCTCAACGCCCTAACATTGCCCAGGCCTACAGTGACTCGAAGTTGTGCAACATCCTCTTCACCAACGAACTGGCACGGCGGTTGCAAGGGAGCGGAGTGACTGCAAATAGTCTCCATCCGGGTGCAGTTGCGACCAACTTTGCCGCTGATGCACGTGGTCTGTTTGCATTTTTCTTCCGACTTGCCCGACCTTTCATGCTCTCACCAGAACAGGGCGCGGAAACATCGATCTATCTGGCATCATCACCAGAAGTTGAAGGTGTCAGCGGGGTCTACTTTGTGCGTAAAAAACCAACCCAACCATCAGCCGCTGCCCAGGATGCAGCTCTAGCCAGACGACTGTGGGAGTTTAGTGAACAACTGGTCCGCGAAAAGGTCGTCGCTGTCTAGCGATTGTCCGAAACATCCAGCCGACCTGACAAGCTGACGATTGCCTGCTGCCACTCTTACCGTACCTTGCCCTGACCGATTGCCCAACGGCCAGGGTCATGGCGATTCTCGCGAATGCTGCCTGTCAGCGCACCGATTGGGGGCAGGGCATATACCGCTAGCACGTACCGATCCGGTACTCAAGATTTCATCAGCACACCTCAAAGCGCAAGGAAAAGGATGACCCCATCTGAGGAGCAGGAGTTCTTTTGTGGTAATGGTCACACTTTAATATAGCAAAGGACACGCGGAGCAAGGATAACAAGCGCAGGTTAGAACAGGGGACCCTTGCTATTCCGCCACGCCACAGAGCCGATATGAACGCTTGTACCGAACTATGTAGCGTATCCGTGCTAGAATAAACACCATAGCACCGACAACCGTTAAGCCGGAAAGCGTCATTGACTATGCAAGGTCAACCGTATCATGTGTTGGTCATCGATGATGACCCTAACGTGCGCGATATTCTAAGTAATCTGCTCAAACGCGAACGTTGTGTAGTGCGAACCGCCGAATCAGGTCTGAGCGGGATAGCCGCTGCACGCGCAGAATTGCCCGATCTGATCCTCCTCGACGTAATGATGCCCGATCTCGATGGGTTCAGCGTCTGTCGAATGTTGCGTGATGATCCGCTGACGGCTGAAGTACCTATCATTATGATTACAGCACTTGATGATCGATCATCACGGCTAGAAGGGGTCAAAGCAGGCGCCGATGAATTTCTCTCAAAACCGGTTGAATTAAGCGAACTCCGTCTGCGTGTGCGCACAATGCAGCGTATTAATCGCTATCGACGCCTTATTGAAGAACGCGAGCGAGCTGCCGCGCAGGAACGCTTACTTACCGAACAGGCCCGACAGGCAGCGCAGGCTGTTGCTGAGGCGTATGATCAGACGTTGATCGGATGGTCACGTGCCCTCGATCTGCGCGATAAAGAGACTGAAGGACATTCACAACGTGTCGCCCAACTCACTCTAGCTGTTGCCCAGGCATTAAATATTCCGCCAGAAGAACAAATCAATATGTGGCGCGGCGCTATGCTGCACGACATTGGCAAGATTGGGGTGCCCGACTCCATTTTACACAAACCAGGCCCATTGACCGAAGAGGAATGGGAAATTATGCGTTGCCATACCACCTACGCCTATGAACTGCTCTCACCGATTGCCTATCTGCGGTCTGCCATCGATATTCCCTACTGTCATCATGAGAAATGGGATGGAACCGGTTATCCGCGTGGGTTACGTGGAGAGCAAATCCCGCTGGCTGCCCGTATCTTCGCCCTGGTCGATGTATGGGATGCGCTAACCAATGATCGTCCTTACCGCAAGGCGTGGAGTCGCGAGCAGGCCTATCAGTACATTTGCGAGCAAAAAGGGAAGCATTTTGATCCAAACCTGGTTGATCTCTTTCTCTCAATCGCTGCACCCGATCTGGCAAAGGCTGCCGAACGGCAGGTAGCAGGCGAAGACGAAGCACAATAACCGGATGATAGCAGTTCGGCTGTAGGGCAGCGAGTGAGATAGGCGGGCCGGTAGCCCGACTCTTCAGAAGTTTTCTTCAGGAGACAAATGGTGGAATTATTGACTCGGTGCAAGAAAATCGACCGCGACGTACCCTTCCAAACCATCAGGAGTACGTACCGGACGCCAGACAAAATCGGGTCCGGGAACATCTTCACCGATCTGCTCAAGTCGAGTTCCATCGGGCAAAGTGGTAATCGGTGCATTATTCCGATTTGGTTCTGGGCGCAGGAACAACCCCTGACCACCGGTATTAACGACCACAAAGAAGCGCGATGCTGGTGTTGGTACCGGTGACGGGACGGAAGTGTTCGTTTCATCCGTTGATTGGGTCGGAATGATGATGCCAGGCTGGAGGGATGTATCTGTCGGTGTCCCAAGAGGAACTTCACGCCGATCATCGCGTAGGTACCACAGAAAGAGTAATGCAATCGACAACAAGAGCACAAATGCAACAACGACATAGGGCCAGCCCCGTTGCTGTAGCCAACGGGGAACTACGTGCCACATATTATTCCGGTTAATCATACCTCGATTGGGCCGCGATGGTCGCCACGCCGGAGAAGCTGATGTCGCGTCCAGACGTTCAGTACGCGGTGTTTCGCGCTGACGAACTGCACCTCTTCCTAATTGTGGATCGGTAGCACCAGCCTGCCGTTCCTGTTTATCACTCATGGAACACACCTCCGTCTGCATCACCTCCGAGCTATGATAGCACATCTTTATGAGCGAACCGGTCAGGCTAGCAATGTCTAACTCAGACTACCGGTGTACCAAATGCCGATGATCGGCTATTGCTTCACTCAAGACCACTCATCGCCTGTCGATCCAAATACGCTAGCAACGGATGCAGATAAGGTGTCACCCCTTTGTAATCCAGTATTGACGGATCGAGCTGCCGTAGCATACGCGCCAGCGCTGCCGCCCATTGTGGATCGGTAGTCAATTCGGCTAAAGCAACGACATACGTGCGCACGGTAAAGAGAACAACCGGGTGACGCACCATACGCACCAGCGTCTGTCGTTCAACCCGATAAAAAACCTTCTCACCGGCATTTTCAGCCGTAATTGCCGCCTTTTGCCGATCCAGGGCGCCAAGACGCGGTGAAAGATCGAGATCCGGTAGGACGACCAGCGACCAGTTGCGCCGCCAAACCGGACGTTGTGGTTGCAAACGGGCTATCAGTTGATTGGTTGACGCTGCCAGGTGCGCATTAAAACCGGGTACCGGCCCGTGTATCATTGCCATCGGTAAGCCCATCTTGTCGGCAAGACACCAGCGATTAGGAAAACAAAGCTGACCGGCAATCAGCGGATGACCGGCAGCTTCATCCACTGCAATTAACAAAAGATCCTCTTGTACCTGCCGCCCCAACCAATCAATCGGCCAGAGACCGAGTTCTTCACCAACGCGAATGATGGCCGTTTCACCGCGCAGGCGATTTTCCCAATGTAGTTCGGTATCACGTTGCTCTACGTAAAACCATTGCGGATAGGAACGGGCTAGCTCCTCAACGCCCCATACCAGTAATTCCCATTGGGCGGGCAAACTTTCCGGGTACGCCTGTACGTAATACGAATGATCGGCAGCCAGTAGCGCCCGCTTCAACGCCAACTCTGCGTGGTAGTGGTTAGGATCAACGTGAAAGACCGGCGCCCCGTGTAATGGATAAGCCCCGATTCGTAAGACCGGTGATGAGGGTATAGCGAATGGATGAAAGGGCCAGGATTCAACCACAGTGAACCTCACGGGCAGCCCAGATAGCCAGAGCACGAATGTGTTCGGGTGTGGTTCGACAGCAACCGCCAATGATTCGTGCACCGGCTGCATACCACTGGCGGGCCTGTGCTGCGAAGTCAGCAATCTCGGTTGACCCGATCCAGCATTGTGCCACTGGATCGTAAGTCTCGCCTGAATTGGGATAGACGACAATCGGTTTCGACGTAACTCCGCGAATTGTCTGTATCAAATCGGGTAGAAATCGGGGCGCTGTACAATTAATACCAACCGCTATAACTTGCGGATGCGTAGCAATTTCCGCAACGCATTCGGCAATCGATTCACCTTGCGCGTTGTGCTGGCCATCACGTGCGCTAAAGCTGATCCACGCGGTATATTGGGGAAATTCGGCTAACAGCGCAACCAATGCCCGTGCTTCATCAAGACACGGTATCGTTTCACAGGCGAAAAGATCGGGCTGAGCCGCGGCCAATACCGCCATACGTGGGCGATGAAACGCTATCAGTTCGCTAACCGACAAGCCGTAATCACCACGATATTCCGAACCGTCGTGCAAAAATGCGCCATAAGGGCCAATCGACGCGGCAACGAGTGGCCGAATCCGATGAACCCGATTCGCCGGATCAGCCCAGAACTGGTCGCACGCAGCACGTGCTATCGCTACCGAACGTTGCAGAAGCATGATGGCCTGATCAATCGAAAACCCACGTGCCACAAAACCAGGGATGGTTGCCTGATAGCTGGCAGTAATGACGACATCGGCGCCTGCGGCAACATAGTCGGCATGAACAGTCTGAATCAACGCTGGGTTTTCGATCAACACCTTTGCCGACCAGAGGGGATCATTGAGATCGCAACCACGCCGCTCTAGCTCTGTCGCCAGCGCACCATCAAGAATCAGCAACCGACGTTGAGCAAGGGCATTCGCCAGTGGATTCATACGCTTTGCTGTGATCAAATCAGATACCCGTATCCAATGATACCATAGTGCGCCAGACGCAATGGCTGTTCGCCACGCCAGGTCAGGCCAATCGCACCTGTAGAGATGGGTGCATGATCGGCTCACTCCTTTTGTCAGGTAAGCCAGGGGACGCATGTGAACTACATGCGTTCTCGCTGCTGTAGGCTATACAGCATGGCGAATTTTACCACTTCATGCCAGGCCAGCGTCGTACAGAGAAACAGACCCAATCCGCCATCACGCCAGCCACCAAGCTGAACGTAGCGCCGCCAAAATTCACGCGCAGGTGCACCGATCAGGTTCCGTAATCGCATTCTCCGTCCAGCCCGATACAGCATAACCGCTTCTGCAAACGCATACCGGGCCTGCTTTTGCCATAGCTCATCAAGACGCTCGATATTGAGATGGAGCAAATGACCGCTCAGCAGCGCAACTGCACCTTGCAGACTGGCCACTTCGTGAACAGCAACGTGCTCATCGTAAGTGGCAGCGTTGCGGCGGAGCAAACGCAGTTGAAAATCCGGGTACCAGCCACCACCGCGTAACCGTTGACCGAAAAAGAGGTTGTAGCGCGGAATACGATAACCGGCAATATCTGCTGGAGGTCCCACATGCATCAGCGTTGCAATTTCAACGAACAATGCAGGTGTTAACCGCTCGTCGGCATCGATAAAGAGTACCCACTCGCCACGACAGCGTTGCAGCGCCAAATTGCGTTGAGCACTAAAACCACGCCATCGCTCAATCAATACCCGCGCCCCATGAGCCTGCGCAATAGTTGCCGTCGCATCACGGGTCTGGTCATCGACGATGACCAATATATCGCTACTGAGACCGGCAACACTGCGCAGGCAGCCGGCAATATAGCGTTCTTCGTCACGGGCAATAATTGCAATTGAAAGCAGAGAATGTTGATCGACAGGCGACATCATCAAAACAGAGTTGTTTGCTGCGGCCCAATCTCAAGATCAGGCGGTAGAGCACGTTCAGGATACGGCAGCCCCAGATGTTCGTAGGCGCGGCGCGTCGCAATCCGACCACGTGGCGTGCGCTGCAAGAAACCAAGCTGCAACAAGAATGGCTCATATACGTCTTCGATAGCATCGACCTCTTCGGCCAACGCCGCAGCCAGTGTACTCAGACCAACCGGACCACCGTTGAACAATTCAATAATTGCGCGTAACAACCGTCGGTCATTCTCATCGAGACCCAACTCATCAATTTCAAGTTGGGCCAGCGCCGCCCGTGCCACCTCAAGCGTAATCGCTCCATCGGCCACCACCTGGGCATAATCGCGCACACGCCGCAAAATACGATTCGCGATCCGTGGTGTACCACGTGCCCGGCGGCCAATTTCGTGCGCACCTTCAGGACTAATCGGCACACCCAAAATGCGAGCAGATCGAGTGACAATTTCGGTCATTGCCTCATCAGAGTAAAAGACGAGCCGATGCACAGCGACAAAACGATCTCGTAATGGTGAGGTGAGCAGGGCCAGTCGTGTCGTAGCCCCGATCACCGTAAAGCGGGGCAAATTGAGGCGTAGACTACGCGCACCTGGCCCCTTCCCCACAACTAGATCGAGCGCAAAATCCTCCATCGCAGGGTAAAGCACCTCTTCCACAGCCCGATTCAGCCGGTGTACTTCATCAATAAACAACACATCGTTTGCCTGAAGACTGGTCAGAATAGCCGCCAGATCACCGGCCCGTTCAATCGCCGGTCCACTGGTAATCTTAATTTTAGCCCCCATCTCATTGGCGACCACATTCGCCAACGACGTCTTGCCTAATCCTGGTGGACCGTAGAAGAGTGTATGGTCAAGCGACTCATTCCGTCCACGAGCAGCGGCAATCGCAATCCGCAGTTGCTCAACGACCTTCTCCTGCCCGATAAACTCATTCAATGTCCGTGGACGGAGGCTCTTTTCGATCTGTTGGTCGTCGCTGTCTGAATGAGGATTAACCAGCCGCTCGGCGCTCATGCTGTCGTTTTCCTTCCTGCTCGCACAGGTGTACGTATCTTTGCGCTGATTATACCATGGCAAGAGTGCCACGAGGCGGTTTGGTATTTCGCCCCTGTCGATACCGTGCAGAACGGTGCACAGAATGGTGAATGGCATATCCCTGTTGGCTCGCCGGTTATGCACGTCAACGCATTGGAGAAGCGGGGGTAGTAGTACACTGGTGCACCGCCATGTACCTGGTGAACGCATGGAAGAGCTCTTCACCTTCACTCTAACCCTCTTCCTCGCTACGAATGGAGAGCGGAAGAGGGAACAGGAGGAAGGAGGTTTCTCGCTATTTTCAAAGATACTAAAGGATTGCAATCCGGCAAGAGAAGCGGAAGAGAGTATGAGGAACGATTAGAACCTACCCACACTGGTGCGCTCACCGATGGATTTCAGCCGCGCTATTCAGATGTGACTGGATGGGCGTCGACATCCTCCTCAGAGCCTGACCAGAAACTCGTGCGCTCAGCAGGGGCGTCGGCTGAAGTAGCGAGAAACTACGAGCCTCATCAAGCACCTAGGCTTTTGATGAGGCTCGACCAATGGCATCTCCAGAATGGTTCGGGGAACGTTGGCGAACACCGCAGACGTCTCTTCAACGCTATAG
>JAGHYT010000112.1:0-13212 GCA_017743535.1 Chloroflexus sp. | reverse complement strand
CGATGACCAACTTCCAACCTCACAATCCCCTCGCGGGGATTTTGGTTTTTTGAAGTGCGCAGAGATGTTCCGCGCACGCGACGAGCTGATGCTCAGGTTTCAATCCCCTCGCGGGGATTTTGGTTTTTTGAAGAAGCGGCTGGAAAAGCCGCGTGGCGGGTGCTCTATAATCTGGAGTTTCAATCCCCTCGCGGGGATTTTGGTTTTTTGAAGTCAGATCTGGGAAGGGCGCAAAGGCGCAAGGAACGGATACGAGTTTCAATCCCCTCGCGGGGATTTTGGTTTTTTGAAGAAGCGGCTGGAAAAGCCGCGTGGCGGGTGCTCTATAATCTGGAGTTTCAATCCCCTCGCGGGGATTTTGGTTTTTTGAAGGCGGCAACGAAGTTCCGCCGAGTCCTCGAAAACGCAGGTGTTATGTTTCAATCCCCTCGCGGGGATTTTGGTTTTTTGAAGGGAGGTTCCAAATGAAGAGGTTCCAAATGAAGACGTTCCAAGTCTGGCAAGGTCGAAGTTTCAATCCCCTCGCGGGGATTTTGGTTTTTTGAAGTGGGCGTTTCGTTGCGCCAACGCGCAACGTTTGAAACACGAGAGTTTCAATCCCCTCGCGGGGATTTTGGTTTTTTGAAGGGACGGTTTGTATTACGTTCAGGAAATAAATTACTTCTCCAAGTTTCAATCCCCTCGCGGGGATTTTGGTTTTTTGAAGGCACGATTTTTCGCAAGCGTTACGGATGATGCCGACACCGCAATCGTTTCAATCCCCTCGCGGGGATTTTGGTTTTTTGAAGCTGCCGTCTGCGTGTGTACAACAAGACAGCGGAGGCAGGTGAGTTTCAATCCCCTCGCGGGGATTTTGGTTTTTTGAAGCGAACTGCTTGGGTATGTGAAGCTCATTCTTGATACGTTCGGTTTCAATCCCCTCGCGGGGATTTTGGTTTTTTGAAGCTGACCTGGCTGTTCGATGTTTGGGACACCGTTGATGTCGTTTCAATCCCCTCGCGGGGATTTTGGTTTTTTGAAGGAAGACTGGCGCGAGCGCTGGCTGAATAGCTAGACAACCCGCGCGTTTCAATCCCCTCGCGGGGATTTTGGTTTTTTGAAGCAAGACGCGGGAGAGTTCGTCAAAGTCGGTCGCGGAGGGCTATTTCAATCCCCTCGCGGGGATTTTGGTTTTTTGAAGTTCATCAAGCGACTCAGCCCGCCACCAGCGATAAACTACCCATTTCAATCCCCTCGCGGGGATTTTGGTTTTTTGAAGACCTTTTCCTGCACTGGTTTGTGACACGGTTCGGAACGTGGCCACATTTCAATCCCCTCGCGGGGATTTTGGTTTTTTGAAGTGAAGACATTGGTTACTGGTCAGACGCCCATCCAACCATTTCAATCCCCTCGCGGGGATTTTGGTTTTTTGAAGGCACTGGAGACCGATTCTGCTGCCGATACCGCCCCGATTCCGTTGAATTTCAATCCCCTCGCGGGGATTTTGGTTTTTTGAAGACGGTACGACCTACCGCGTGTACGAAACAGCGACCGGCGGGATATTTCAATCCCCTCGCGGGGATTTTGGTTTTTTGAAGATCTGGCAAATCCGATCGGCGAGTCCATTGCACCATTATGTTTCAATCCCCTCGCGGGGATTTTGGTTTTTTGAAGACAGGTAGAGGTTTGGGTTGCGGACGAGTTTGGTCACGTTTCAATCCCCTCGCGGGGATTTTGGTTTTTTGAAGACCTGAAGAGGCGGTTATCACCCTCATCGCATACGCTCAAAAGTTTCAATCCCCTCGCGGGGATTTTGGTTTTTTGAAGTACCACATCTGCGACCGCTTCGCAAGCGGCTCTATTGGGCTATTTGCGCGGTGAGTGTCTGCTGACGTGAATGTGTAAAGAGTTTTCATAGGTTGGCAAATGGAAAAGTGCCGTTTTTCTGCGTTCTGATGCGATTCCGCGCCGTTTGTGTGCCGGAGCTTTGCCCTGCGCTTAGAAGATGTAGATGTCTGGACTCGTCTCTGGCGGTGGCCCCTCGCCGATGACTTCGATGTGGTACCGACAGGCGTTGCAGAGTTGGTAGATGCGTAGGCGGTCGCCTTCGTCTGTTTTGATGAGGCGGTTGAGTTTCTGACGGAGCTGACGGTACGCTGCCGGTTCGAGGTCGCATTCAAAGACGCTCTCCAGGACGCGCTGGCCGTAGCCTTCAAGCAGGCGGGCAACTTTGAGCCGCCGTTGGTCGATGCTAATGTCGTAGCTGATGAGGTAGAACATTAGGTCGCTCCTCCGTCGCTTAGCGCGCTGTGAATGGTTCGTAGTGCTCTTGCTGGCCGCGAATGACGCGGGCCAGGCGACGGGCCTGTAAGATGATGCAGCGACTGTAGGGGACTTTTCCTGGTCCGCTGTCAGCGCCTTCGGGATGGGTGGCTTCGGTGTGCATCCGCTCTTCAAAGGCGGTGAGAAAAGCGCGTTTGCCTTCGTCGGTGATGATCACCGGACGAGTTTCGTCGCCAGGCTGAAAGTGTTCGGGTCGGAGGCGACCGTCGTTGCAGACGCGCACGACCAGTGAGTCGACGAGCAGTGGCCGGAACTCTTCCATGAGGTCGAGGGCCAGCGAGGGCCGTCCGTAGTCGAGGCTGTGCAGGAATCCCAGGTAGGGATCGAACCCGGCTGCCTGCACGGCGCCGAGAACTTTGTGGGCGAGAAGTGTGTAGCCGAAGGACAGCAATAGGTTGACCGGATCGGGTGGCGGGCGCCGCTGCCGGCTGCGGAAATTCCATTCTGGCCCGATTAGACTGCGTAAGCCGGCGAAGTAACGGGCAGTAGCGCTGCCCTCCACACCGAGAAGCGCACTGTGACGAGTGGTGCGGCCAACACGCTTGATGTAGGCGTTGAGGTCGTCAGCCGCGGCAATAGCTTCCGGTGGTGGTGAGGCGCGGTTGCGGCTGAAGCGTTGCAGGAGTACGCGCTGGTTGCGGAGTTTGCCTTCAACGAAGCTCTGCGCAAGTCTGAGCGATCGTGCGCTGTCGGCTGCGTAAGCGTATTGGGCCTGGCGCAATGCAACGTGGGCAGTGGTCTGCCCGATCAACCGCCCCTGGTAAGCTCCATCTACCGTCATGAAGGTTACTTCAATACCGCGATCTAGCAGTCGTTTGATCGCCGGTGTGCTGATGCCGATGTTGCCGAAGATGACAATGTCTTCGATTTTGACGAGCGGCACACTGCCGATGGTTTCACCGGTACGACGAATGATGATCCGTTCGCCGTCACAGCCGATTTCTGCGCCTTGTTCAATCAGATAGAGTGTCGCCATTGTTGTTCGGCTCACGGTAGTGCTGGTCAGTTGGTTTGGTGAGGAGACGGGCCTGTCCAAAGCCACGGGTGGTACCGGCGCCGATGCCACTGTAAAAGGCAAAGCGGGCCAGGACGTCGATGCAGGCTCGCCAATAGCGGTCGTGGTTGATGCTGCGAAAGCTGCATCGGCCAACAGCGCCGATTTGAATGACGCCACCGCTCGTTGGACTGGCAACACTGCGTAGCTCATAACGGTTGATGACCAGGCATTCAGCGGCGTATCGGCGTACTTCCTCTGGTAAAGCCAGCTCTGATGAGGCATTCCACTGGTCGAGCAAGCTGCCGAAGACCAGGTCTGGTAGAGGAATAGGAACGTTGATCCCACGCTGGCGAAAGGTAGTCGGCGATGCGAATTGAAATGTCCAGACGGTAGGAAGATGGTCAGGACGACTAAGAAGTGGCATGGCCAGCTCTTGATAGGTGGCGCTTCCGGCCCACGCATGGTCGGTGTTGCGGTCGGCACGAGCAATGACCTGCCAGGGCAAACCATCAAGGTCGAGTGGCGCAAGGGCATCTGGTGTCCATCCGGCAGCGATGTGTTCGAGTTCAGGGCTGAGAACGGTTACCCGCAGGTGGTAGTTCCGTTCAGGATCAACGATCACCTTTGGTTCTCCACCGAGTTCCCAGACGTTTGAGACGGTAAGCGGTTTACGTCCGTTGTCGTCGTGGATGCGGGCAGCCAATGCCGGATCGGCGCGCTGAATGAGGCGAAGAATGGCGGCATGGGCTGCCCGATTGAGATGACCGGCCACCTGTGCGGTGGCAAGCGGCCGAATGGTGAAGACGATAGCCTGTGGCATTGTGAATCCCTCATCGATAGAGTTATGTTGTTGTTAAGGTACCACATCAGTGTTACGAGTATACAGTATATGCAATACAAACTGATAAGGCAATTGTTACCTCCCGCAAGCGGTGGGAGGGGGCAATTCCTGCAACAGGATTTTTTCGGGTTCGGCTCTCAGCTTTCACTCTTTACTTTGCAGCAAGCGCTCGAGGAGGTGATTGATCTGTTGGTACGGTGATGGTGGCAGTGGTTGCTTACAGACCGCTTCGTAGAGCTGTTGTAGATGCGGTACGATCTGGTCGGCAGCGGTCGAACTGGCCTGCTGTCCGGCGAAGGCCCGCGCTAACCCAATCTTCTGTACGCCTTCCAGATGATGGGTCAGTTCGTTCCGTCGTTTAACCAGCTCGCCGAGCCTATCAATCGCCTGGAGCAATGCTTGTTGGTAGTGATCAGGTGGATAAAGAAGCTGGCCGATTAGTTCCCGCAAAACCGAGCGGTCGGCAGGCAAATCGCGTCGCGGGTCACGGTCACGAGACAGAGTGAACGGCTGTTGTTGTAGCCATTCACGGGCAAGGTAGGGGCCGTCAGGGTCAGAGCTCCCCCGTCGATTGCGGAATTCAGCGCCTTGTAATAGACAGAGATAGCGGAGCAGATTCTCTTCAAACCGCACGACCTGAACGAGAAAATCTGCGTAGAGGCCGATCTCGTAGCGGGCAGCAGCGCCGTGCACGACTTCAGCCAGAAGCGAGCGGCGGTCAGGACTGACGACCTGGGCTTGCAGGGTAGCTAGTTCAGTTTGCCATGGGCCAGCATGATCGATTTTTGCCAGTGCTTTGCGGGCATTGGCAAAGTCAAAATTGAAGCGGTAATGAGCGTAGGCGAGTAAAGGGTCAATCAGGCTGGCCGCCTTCGGATCAAGACGGTCGGTAATAATCGCCTCTTGTTCGAGGAAGGTACGGGCAGCAGCAGCGTAGGCGTAAGTCGCTGCGTTTGAGCGCAGGGTAGCACGGAGTGGCGTTGCCAGCAATCGTTTGCCGGTATTGAGGGCAATCGGTATTTCCTGTGCGGGGTGAATGGAAAGAACCTCGGCGCGACTGCCAAACACTTCGGTGCCGGCAATCAGTAGACCGGTTGTCATTGCCGGTGTGACGCCAGTCACCTCTAAGAAAGCAGTGTGTTGAGGGTATTGGTACTGTAATTTGGTCAACTGACGTTCAAGGAAGCGCAGAGTCAGGTCGTAATCTGATGGATCACAGCCTCGGTCACGCTCGTCGCGAATAGTCCAGATGGTGATTTGCTCAGTTGGTAGTGCTGGATAGGGCGTGTGCCCCTCACTGAGCAGACGACGAATGATCGCTGCCGAGTGGATGGTGTCGCTCGACCAGAATTGATCATTACCGTCAGGCGGTGGAGGTTGATCGGATGCGATCAGAATCACGTGATCAAGAGCTATCTGACGTTCGGCCAGGTATTGCAAGGCTTTGCCGATGATGGGCAACCATAACGTGGTGTACAGTTCGTGATAACGGGCCAGAACGGTCTCTGCCCATGTCCGTTCGCCGATGTTGTCTTTTGGGAAGGCCTTACTTACGACGTCGCGCCCACCGACATTACAGATCAAGATTGCGTTCATAGGTGAATATCCTGAATATAGAGATGAGATGTGAAAGTAATGATACAGTGATTTTACCGAGTGAGGGGTGAAGGGTGCACGGGGGTCGGCGCCCGACCTCCCTCGCCGGCGTGCTGATAGGGTGAGCGCGGAGTGTACGCTGAAGTCTGTACCTGCGAGGGGAAGTGATGCGGGTCGGTGGAAGGAGTTTTCTGCTTCGGCTCCTCTTCACACACCTGGGTGCGCGGGCCGCGCAGCGAGATATTGTCAAACCGGTCGAGACGGATGTTCCTCTTCACGCACCTAGGTGCGCGGGCCGCGCAGCGAGATATTGTCAAACCGGTTGCGACGGATGTCCCTCTTCACGCACCTGGGTGCGCGGGCCGCGCAGCGCGATATTGTCAAACCAGTTGCGACGGATGTCCCTCTTCACGCACCTGGGTGCGCGGGCCTCCGGCCCGCGTTCTTCGATATGCGGGTAGAATCTTCCGGTTGACGCATCGAGCCATCATCACCTTTTGACCTAACGCTTGCAGGGTCTGGGTTGAAAACCCGTTCCTACGTGTGGGGCAACAGGCAGGTGCTTCAGACTACGGCGAGGCGGCGGGCGGGTTGAGAACCCGCCCTACAATACGCTGACGACATGAACGACGTGCGAAGTGGGGCATAGGAAGACCGCTGGCGGAACGGGAAGCTGCGCACCGCTGCGCGCACTGAGAAGGTAGAGTCTCGCCTCTGCTACTCCCGTTCCTCTCCTCTCTCTTCTCATCTTTGTTCTTCGACCTGAACAGCTATGTGCTATGGCTTTGACAGGCCATGAAAGCGAATCTATAATCAACTATAGGGGCTACCGAATGGTATGACCCTTTTGTCTGGGGTCTGTTACTCTATGCTTTCCGATCAGTCTATTCTGCAGAACTTACGTCGAACTGTTGTTGCATTATTCACGCTGTACCTCTTCATTTATCCGTTTGCGATTGTCTTGGTAGCACTTGATAAAGTGCCGGTATGGGGAACATGGATGGGCGGCGCACTCCTGATTTTACAGGGAGCGCTAATGGGGTTTTGGTTAACGATACGGTATCGCTGGTGGGGAGCAACGGCTGCCAGTTTGATTTTGGTGATCTCGTGGGCAGTAGAACATATTGGGGCAACAACCGGATTCCCGTTTGGAAGCTACACCTACACCGATGTGCTCCAACCGCAAGTGCTGGGTGTTGTTCCACTGGCTATTCCGTTCGCATGGTTGCTCATCGTGGTGGCGGCAGTCGGTGTAGCCGAACGTATTCTCAACCGTGATGGGAAGCCGATAGATGACCGTCAGCTTCATTCAACACGAGTGCTAACCGCAGCCTCATTCGCACTCTTGCTCGATGTCACCATTGAACCATTTGCCGTCTACATCAATCGTTACTGGGTCTGGTCGAATACCGAAAGTGGTTTCTATTACGGTATCCCGGCATCGAATTTTGTTGCCTGGTGGATCACTAGCTTGATTCTGTCGTGGATACTGTTACATCAGCGCCGGATAGCCGCTCACCGTGGTCATACGCCACAACCGTTCATGAATTGGCTGCCACCGATGCTTTATCTCACCAACCTCACGATGTTTGTGGTCGTCAATCTGGCCCGTGGTCAGGTCTTACCGGCGCTCATCGGTGGTCTGATTATGCTCGTGCTCGCAGGCGATTGGCTGCTGCCGCGGCTGGCCCGTCGTCTGCGCCGCGTCGCCGAAACCAACCTCTAACCGCATCCCAGGTGCGGTCAATTCCCCAGCGTCCGTTGAGCAGCGGCTGGAATCGTCCTAACCGCTGCTCAATCACATCGGCTCGCAGTTTGTCAACCGCAGCCGTCAGGCGGGCAGCCACATCACTCCGGATCGCTTCAATATCGTCCCGGCTGGCCGGTGGGTGAGGTGGGCCAACTTGAACAAAGGCGTGCGGCCATTGCTGACCGAGGAATTCGTAGCGCAGCGCAATTGGGCAGAGGGTCACATCGCCAACTAGCGCCGCAATTCGGGCAATTCCTGGGTAAATGGTGAGGGGACGGTAGTCGTTTGCTTCGATTCGCCCCTGCGGAAAGATGTAGAGTGCCCGATCACGTCGTTCGCGCAACAGATTGGCGGCATAGATCTGCGCACGCTGTGCATCGTCGGGATCACGCCGTTCGATAGAAAATGCACCGCACCAGGTAAAGAAGCGGTAAGCACGCAGTTGGCGTTCTTCCATCATCAGGTAGCTATCGAAAGCACGGCGCATAATAGCGCGATGGATCAGCATCAACATGTACCCATCCCACCACGCCGAATGATTAAGGTAAAAGATATATGGGCCACGACATGGATCGGGGCGAGGACCGTATTGAGCAAACCAGACGTGATCAAAGCTCCGTTTGAGCGCCGGTCGGGCGAGGATGTAGTAGATCGCTTCATCGGCGATCCAGATTTTGTTGGCAGGAATCCGTGGCGTGATCATAGCAACAGTCAATGCGAACGAGGTAATGCGTTTGGTGCGAGATTGGTGCGGGCGGTGGCGTATGCTGCCTGCGCAGACGTTACCGGTGGCGGGTCGTGATCAGCGAGCGCGTGGGCGGCGGTTATCATCAGTCCACAGGTTGCCGTTACCGCCTGGAGCTGCTGAAGGACGGCGGGAGCATGCCGACCAATAGTGACCAGTAGCGCATAACGACCGCTGATGCCAGCGGCGTAAGTGGCGCGCAAGAGGTTGTCGAGGCGATTCGGTAATTGCGGTGTAGTTGCCGGTGCAACAATAATGATCAACTCTGCATCGCGCATATCGGCAACGACGTCGGCGAGAAGCCGGTCGGGCTGATCGGATGGCAATCTGCCCAGGAATGCCGCTCGCTTCACCGGTGGTAACGCAGCCAGGAGCTGGTTCAGAATCACCGGCGCCGGATCGTCCTCTTCCGCGCTACCACAAATGCCGAGGGTAAAGAGATAGCCGTCGTGCATAGATACCTTCTATCAGAGCAATACCTTATCATGTTCGGTTGGGCCATGCGATAGCTCCAGCGTTGATGCAGCCTGATCGGATTCAACCCACGGCGCGAAAAATCGTTCAATCGCCTCTCGTGCAGTCTCAAGACTGGTGGATGTATGTACGGCCACGCGCAAATGATTACTTCCGGGCAAACCGATGTGAAACTGGCCGATTAACTGCTTGATCTTATTGAGCGCCAGGCGTTCGGGTAGTTCCTCGGCGCAAATCATCATGTATTCAATCAGCAAATTGCGTTTGTCAGCCGGTGTTGGCATAAATGGCGTCTCACCGCGACGGAGATCGGCGATCTGCCGAAAAATCCAGGGATTAGCCATCGCCCCACGCCCGATCATCACGCCGTCGGCTCCGCTATCACGCAGACGGATCAGCGCGTCGTGAGCGGTTGTGACATCGCCACTACCGATCACCGGAATAGAAACCGCCTGCTTAAGCGCCGCTACACGCGACCAGTCGGCCTGACCTTTGTACCCCTGTTCACGAGTACGCGGGTGAAGGGTTAAGGCAGCGACCCCTGCTGCTTCCGCCCGCTTACCGGCTTCGATAAAGTTGAGATGCTGTTCGTCCCAACCGGCACGGAATTTGAGCGTGACCGGAATCTGTACTGCTGCCCGGACTGCCCGCAGCAGTCGTTCCATTTTTGGCAAATCACGCAACAGCGCCGAACCATGACCGCCACCGGTGACTTTCGGTGAGGGACAGCCACAATTAATATCGATAATATCGGCACCTAGTTGTTCGACCACACGCGCCGCGTTGGCGACGAGATCAGGATCATTGCCCGAAATCTGCATCGTCAATGGTCGTTCTTCGGGCAGGTAGTCGAGCAGCCGGTGACGGCGCAGCGCTTTGGGGCTGACACTGGCCGCGTTAGTCATTTCAGTGCTCACCAGACCGCAGCCGCCGAGCCGCAGGATCATGCGCCGGAAGATACTATCGGTGACCCCCGCCATGGGGGCGAGAATGATATTTGGCTCGATCCGGATATGCGCAACGTTGTAGGCGGTTGGGAGTTGCGCAATCTCTTCAGGTGTGATCTGATGCTGATGGCTCATGTCGAATCTGATGCTCTCTAGCGCTTGTCTGCATGCAAAAGTTGTTTTCCATTCCCCACAGTTCTCTTCCTCTCTCTCAATAGAGTAAGGAAGGTGAGGGTGCTGCAGGCCACTGTTAGGAAGAAAATAGGCTAATGTGTAGGGCAGGCCTAATGCCTGCCCCTTTTTTCAATACCATTATAGCAGAAGTCCGGCAGCGGTGAAAGGCTAGCGCCGGGGGGGTGAAGGCTTTTCAGAGCGTGCTCATAAACCTGGGCTTTTGATGAGACTTGACAATGGTACGCAATAGAGAGTTTCGGGGAACGCTTTCGTCTCCGCTACGCAATGGACAAGGGGTTTAACGGTTTTAGGGCCTGTGCTGCGGTGCACGCCTGACGCCCCTCACCTCCCCCCTGGCCTCCTTCTCTTCCCCACGGGGCGAAGGAAAGAACGCTAGAACCTCCTCACGCAATGGGTGCCCAGGCACGGTACGTGCCTGATGAGAAAGCCGGGTGTTTGATCTGGCTCTGAGGGCATGATCATGGTGGCAGAGCAATGCCGACGTGGGCAATGGGCGATGCCGATGTAGGACGGTAGGGGCAAAAATGTTTCGCCCCTACCGTCCGCCCCGTCCATCCGTTGGCCCGATCGATGCGGACGATGGGATGGGAACGATTGGAATCAACGATGGCACTACGATCACCATGATTGGCGCCGCCCTCCATCAGTAGCAGATCGCTGTGCTCCGATGACGATCACCCGGTTATGGTCAGATCGTGTACGAGGAATGTCAGCGCATCGTATCGAAGTGAAGATAACGTGCTGGATCGTCCTCTTTGGGACATCGTTGCACACCTTGCAAAGCCGTCGCCGGATCGGCACCAACGGGCGGCCTAGAGACCCGGACTAGCGCGCCTTCCTCTGCCACACGTCCTCGTAAAAATTATCGCCAATCTGTTACCGTTTTCCCCGCTCATCTCTGCCATAGTAGGTCGTATCAGGATTCGCCGTTCGCGCACCGATTGGAGTTCACGATGTCATCTCCCCCACCCCTGACCTAGTCGCCGGTATCCGCCGCCGCGACCCTCACGTGCTGAGCTGGGTCTACGCAACCTACGGTCCTCGCCTCTACCACTATCTGCTGCAACGCCTCGGCAACCCCGACCTTGCCCGCGATGCCCAGCACGATGGCTTTGTCCGCTTCCTCGAACGCGCCGCCGATGTTGAAGACCGCGGCGTGCCGCTTGCCGCCTAGCTCTTCCGCTTCGCTCGCAACCTCGCTATCGATGTGCGGCGGCGCTGTGGCCGCACCATCCCGCTCAGTGCGACGTTCCTAACCGCCTACAGTGATGACGAGGGGCAAACGTCCCTTGACGTGCTGGCCGATAACCAGGAATTGCGGCTGGCGCTGGCGAGCCTACCGCTAACCTACCGCCAGGTGCTACTGCGCTTTACCTACAACCTCTCCCTCGCGGAGACGGCCCGCCAGCTCGGCCGCAGCCTAGGCGCCACCAAAGCTCTCCAAACGCGGGCCGTTCAGCTCCGCCGGGCGCGCCTGCTCCTCAACGTTGAGGCGATGGAGCGCTCCCCAACCCCGCCGATGGCCTAGGCGTCCCCGGTTGGTTCGACACCGCTAGTCACGCCAGCGTGCCGATTGGTTAGCGTCCCCGCTGCGACGCGCCGGGTGGGATGCGGTCATTGTGACCATCTCTGCACCGGCAAGGATGGGGAGGCCCCAAACCTGCTTCCGCAGACGAGCACCGACGCCCACGGCACACCCGCCAACCCGTAGGCCAGCGGCCCGTGCGCTTAGCAGAACAACCTACTCTGCCGATGAGGAGAATACCCTCATCAACACCCATCGATAATGACAGCCCGTTGCAACTGCCGTCGTATCTCCGGTGAGGTGTCCGGGTCGATAGGGTTCAACGTCAGCCGATAGCCAATCCCGCGAATCGTGTGCAAATAGCGCGTATGCAGCGGGTCCGGCTCCAGTTTCCGCCGCAGATATTGCATCCGTGATTGTACCAGCCGTCTGAGGTCAGCATCACTCTGATGGTAGAGGTGGACCGCCAGATCGACATAGCTACAGACCATCCCGTGGTATTGCGCAAGATACGACAGAAGCTGAACCTCGATGCGGCTCAGCTTGATCTCGCGCTGGCCGATCCGCGCCCGACGCCGCACCACATCAATCTCTAACTGTGGCCCGATGGTTGGTTTTCCTACATCATACTCGTCAGCCTGAACGGTCTGCGGCCATCCTAGCGGTCGGATCATATGTTCCAGGACGGTACGGGTAAAGGGGGCTGCCACCCAAGCCATCTGCGGAAAGGACGGTGCCAAGGACGAGCCTACCTGATCGCCCGCAACGGCCAGAATCACCCGCTGGTCAGACCGCAGCGCCGCGTGCAGGTGCGCGAGGGTGTCAGCACGTGGTGGATGGTCGGCGACGTTCAACAGACACCAGCGAACGGATGGATGGGAGAGGGCGTGCAGAGCGCTTGCCACATCATCGATGGTGTACACGGCCCAATGCCAGGCGTAGCAGCATTCCATCAAGTGTGAGCGCAGCGTATGATCCGGTTCCAGCAGCAGTACAATCCCGTGGTACATCGGCAGGCTCCGTCGATATCCAATGCGAACAATGTGGAATAGTATAAAAAAAGATTCCAATTTGTGCAAATTTCCACAAAGTATCAAAAGCAAGATATATTCTTAAAAACGGAAGGACGCGGAAGCAAGACTCACGCCAGAAGCAGATCGGTATCGCTGTTGACGCAGCGGGTCTCCGTAATCTTCCCTCCCGGCCAATACCTGCGATCCCACGGTGTGCGCTCTTGTGCAGCAAAGCGAACAGGTGTGCAACACCCCGGATACGTGTAGGGCAATGCACCACCTCTCTCGCTGGCTATGCCTACGCACCGTGTTGAGCGCGGCGGGCAACAGGCCTATTCGAGTATCCGTCACTGTATCGGCAGGAAGCTCAATCACGCGGGACAGCAGTCTATGCTCTAGCATCTCAGCTAACCCCTCTCTCCACTGCATGCCTGCGCAAAAATGGTATCAATGGGTTCAGCACACGCTTGATGATCAGTGCGGTCTTAGACTCTAAAAACTCCCTTTGCAAGAGCCAGAGGTTATCGAAGTCAACTCCTAACCGATCGACGCCCATCCAACAGGGTCATCTGCTATCCTCTAAGACCAGCTTTAGGTCTAGATGAGCATCACAGTCCGCAGTGAGAGACGGGCAAGAGAGTGATAGGAGAGACAGGACGCTCTTTATCATTTGTGCATCCATCGCAACGTACCGCCAGGTTATTCAGACAGACTTTCATACGGTAATACGGATACACCATGCACCTTCCCCGCCATTGCCGCATGTTTCTGCGTATCTTTTTGGCCGCTCAAACGGTTTCTTATACG
>JAGHYT010000111.1:0-13546 GCA_017743535.1 Chloroflexus sp. | reverse complement strand
ACTAACTGTAAGCGTAATCAAGATGGAGTGCAAGGTGATATGACTACCCAGCCGCGTGTGTTGGTAGTTGATGATGAGCAAAATATTCGCCTGACCTTACAGGCATTGCTCAGCCGGGCCGGTTATGCCGTCACGACGGCTGCAACCGGTGAAGAGGCAGTAGCCCTGTTTGAACGTGAACCATTTGATCTCATGCTGGTTGATCTACAAATGCCCGGCATGAAAGGGATGGAAGTAGTAGCAAAGGTGCGGGAAGCCGGCCACGACGCCATCATCATTGTCTTAACCGGCCATGGCTCGCTCGATTCGGCCATTGAAGGTATTCGGTTTGGTATTTTCGACTATCTGCTCAAGACCAGCGATCCGAATCAAATCCTGGCGCGAGTGGCTGCCGGGCTTGAAGAACGTGCTGCACGCCGCCGCCAGAGTGATTTGCTCGATACCATTGGTGCGGCAGTGCAAGAATTAACTGGCGGGAAATTGGCATCGTCTGTGGCGCCGGTTCATCCCTCGGCAACTCCTCCACCACCTACCCCAGTGCCCGAACCAGCCGGACGTATCCTGACCATTGGCCCGTTGACCCTTGATACGTGGCATCAGACAGCGACGTTGAACGGTCGTTCGCTCAACCTGACGCCAACTGAGTTTCGCTTACTCCTATGCCTGGCCGAGCATGCCGGTCAGATGTTGTCGTATACGCAATTAGTACGTTGTGCACAAGGCTACGAAACAACCGATCTTGAAGCAGGCGAGTTGATTAAACCGCATATCCACCACCTGCGGCAGAAGATCGAACCTGAACCAAGCGCCCCGCGCTACCTGCTGAATGTGCGCGGCAAGGGGTATATCTTGCAGATTTAGCTGGTCGCTGACGCAATATCATTCGTATTTTCGTAGGGTAGGATCGTACCCGATCCAATTCGGCACCTGGCCTGCACATCAGATGCGGGATGCTGACCCGCATCTCAGGTCAGCGGATCGTACATCTCCTACAATCGCCGACTGTCAGTGGTCATCGCTAACAGGACATCAACATGGCCGAAGATTGGCTCTACTTCAACGGTGTGAACGCAAGTCGGGGCGAGTATGCCCACGAACCGATTCCTGTGCGTGAACTGGCCCGTTTGATACTCGGCGAACGACCATCACCCGACCGCATCGATCCCGATCCCGAACAGCGGGCTGCTCTGCGTGAACGGTATCTGGCCGACGTGACAGGCGCGTTTCGGGTCAAAGAGGGCGTTGACCCCACCAATCTGGCTCAGGCTGGGTGGGGAATCATCTTTCCGGCAACATTCGATCCTGCACCGATCCGCGAGGCATTGAGTGAATTGCTGAACTGGCGCCGTGTCCAGGCCGGGCCACGGTATCGCGAATGTAGCGGTGAACGGGGGTATCGGCCCGGCGAAAGTAAAGCCGCGTTTCTACGACGGCAAGGGGCAGCAACCAGTGGTCCGGTTGATCCTGAGCGGTTTCCCTACTACCTCTTGCTGGTTGGCTCACCCGAAGACATTCCTTTCCGTTTTCAGTATCAGCTCGATGTCCAATATGCGGTCGGGCGTATTCATTTTGCAACCCTTGATGAATATGCAGCGTATGCCCGCAGTGTCGTAGTTGCAGAACGGAACGGTATTACGCTCCCGCGACGGATCGTGTTTGCTGGCGTGCAACATCCCGACGATGTGGCAACTAGTCGCAGTTTACAAGGATTGGTACAGCCGCTCGCTACTGAGTTGGTTGGTCATCCGCAACGTGGTGAGTGGGAGATTAGCACCCTTAGCGGTAGCGACGTTACAAAAGAGCGGCTCAGTCAACTTCTCTCTAATACACCGCCGACATTGCTCTTTACCGCCAGTCACGGGGTTGAGTTTGAAGCAAACGACCCGCATCAGCTATACCATCAAGGCGCAATCCTTTGCGCCGACTGGCCGGGGCCCCAAGCCTGGCGACAGCGTCCGATTCCGCCAGCGTTCTATCTTGCTGCCGATGATATTGCCAATAATACCTCAATTCATGGCGCTTTTGTGTTTCAGTTTGCATGCTTCGGTGCTGGGTGCCCGCGGGAAGACGATTTTCCTCATTTACGAGGAACCCGGTCGGTGATCGCGACTAAACCATTCGTTTCTGCATTACCAAGACGTTTGCTCAGCTTACCGCGTGGTGGTGCGCTGGCGTACATTGGTCACGTCGAACGAGCATGGACGTTCTCGTTCAGTGATACCCGTGGGGGTCGCCAAATCGAGACCTTCAGCAGTACGTTGCGTCGGCTGCTGTTTGCTGGCGCCCCGATTGGCTATGCACTTGAGTTTTTCAATGAGCGGTATGCGGAACTGGCAACAGTCTTGACCGAAGATATTGAGAATGCGCGTTGGGGCCAAGCGATCGATCCGATAGAACTTTCGACGCGCTGGACAGAACATAACGATGCGCGGAGCTATATTATTCTTGGCGATCCGGCGACCCGCCTATGCCGGCAACTGGCGGCTGACACAGCGGATTACCACCACGACTGACGATACAATCTTCATCAACAGAAACACCCCCAATTGCTGCACCATCACCAACTGCTGCCGAACCGGTCACGACAATACCACCTTCTCCTAGCGGTCAGCCAGTGGCGCCAGTACCGGCCGGGAGCCTGCCACCTGAAACCCCGGTTATCCCGGTGGCATTGCCCGAAGTCGGAGCCAGTTTTGGTCTGTTTGGGAATAAACCGGCCGAAACGATGCAAAAACTCTCAACCGCCCTGCAAGAGTTCGGTGAGCGTCTGGCAACGACCCTCCAACAAGTCATTGCCGATGCCGCTCATTTGGAAGTTGAGACGTACACGACTGACGCCCCTGAAACGATTAACTATCGACAGGGCGATTTTCGCGGCGCCAGCTTACGCGCCGTAACCCGTATGAGTCTCGATGGCGACACTCAAGTATTGGTACCAACCAACGCCGAAGGAATTGATGAGCGTCTGTGGGCTATCCACGTCAGTATGGTGCAACAGGCACAGACGAATCGGGCCGAGATGGTACGGGCCATTGCTACAGCCGCAGCCGGTCTCTTGAGCGTCTTGCAAGGCAAATGAACGCTGTTTTTGTCGTGATCGAATCATCATCATCACCAACCGTTGTCACGCCTCCCGGCCCCTGGCAACCCCTGGTCATCGGCAGTGCGTTTTCAACAGATGATCAGCCTGATGTCGTCTGGCAGGCACGATTACCAAACGATGCGTTGGCAGCACAGGCCGCAATACACTCGGCAATGAGCCAGCTCGATGCTCAAGAACATGCGCTGGCGACCGTCGAGCAACGTTTACGGCAAGTTGTTGATGGAGCGGTCAGTTTTGGCACAACACTGCCCCTTGCTGAACAGCATCTGCTCGCTTGGGTGTCAATGGGAGAGCAACCGCCTGGCGGGGCAAGTTTTGGTCTGCGCGATGAAGTGCAAGAGCGCTGGCAGGCAGCGCAAGAGCAATTCATTGCTCTGAGTACTCAGGTCTGTGAATCGCTCAGATCGTATGCAACCGTCGAAACTATTCACGGATCGCGTCTGATTGCTCGTACCAGAGTCAACTGGTTTGGTGACGTACAATCGTGGTTGGTCACCGACATCACTCCAGTACAGGCTACCCTCCATCACCAGACCTTGACCCTCGCCCTGCGCTCGCGAGCTGCCCTTTTGCGCATCATTGGCCTGGTTGGACGCGGAGCGGCGCTGATAGCTACTATGGTTGCGTCACCGATCAGTGCGCTCATGGCATTACCGGCGTCGTGGCAATTTGTCCAAGAGATACTGGCCGAAGTTCAACAATCAATGGTATCATCCACATGACACTCCCACGCTAAAGATGAGGAGAATGTGCATGGCAGGCGAATTGGAGAACTCGATCCGTAGTGCAGCGGCAAAGGTTGCTGCTTACGTTGCTGATGCTGCGGTGATGGAAGTAACAACCTCTTATAAGGTTGTTGGCCCAGCCGCCACTACCGAAGCAGAACGACCGGCAGCTAAAACGATCATTCGGCTCGATGGTGATTGTCACACCACAGTACCAATGCGTGAAGGGCCAGGAGGGATGCTGGAAGTTGATAGTGGTCTGTTCGAGATTCATCAGGCAAATGTGGCGACTGCCACCGAATATCGGGCGCGCGTGTTAGCAGCGTTGATTGGGCTTTTGCAACGCAGGTAACAAACCAGGGATTTTCAGGGTTTTGAGCCACAGGTTCCATACAATGACTGAACTGCTCTACACCAGCGCTGCCGACAATCCGCGACTCACGATCATTCTCTGAGAGCGCACGATGCTAGACAGCGTCAGGCAGGATACAGGTGGAACCAGCATCGCTCCTTCTCGATATGGAACTGGGGTCTGGACGCAGAGGACCGTCGGAACAGCGAGTCGCACGCGGGTCGGGTATCCAATCCTGTCGCTGACGCTTTTTCTCTCCTTATCGCACCACGGTCGGAGAGGGAAAGCAGGTTGAAAACTGCTAACGGTGCATAATGGTCTTCTATCGCACTGATACTTGAGCATTACCGGGGTAGTCTTATGAATGAACAAACCTTCATCCCACCAAAACTGGCTGAAATCGTCGCTGAATTTCGCACTGCCGGTCGTGAAGAGAAACTGGAATTATTATTGGAATTTTCTGAGCAGCTTCCGCCCTTACCTCCCGACCTGAAAGACCATCAGGGTATGGAACAGGTTCACGAATGTATGTCCCCCGTCTTTGTTGTCGCACAACAAGAGGGCGAACGGATCGTCTATCACATTGACGTACCGCCTGAAGCACCAACCATCCGCGGTTTTGCTGCTATCTTACGAACAGGACTGGAAGGGTTAACACCTGCCCAGGTACTGGCGGTGTCAAGTGATTTCATCCAACAGATGGGGCTGCATCAGGTGCTCAGCCCACAACGGCTCAATGGCATCAGCGCACTTCTTGTCTATCTGAAACGTCAGGCACTGCGTCTGATCGAGCACGCTGAGACGGGCAAGCATTAAACCCGCGCACTGCGCAGGGCCTGGGCAATGGTGTTGAAGACCACCGCCGGTCGGCGACCATCGGCAATACCGAGACGGTAGAGTAATGCACGACGGTAGACATGCGGTGAAGACGGAGCCAATCGGCAACGCCGACGACGCCCGTAACCGGTTGTGAGCGCGTGTATTTGTTCATCGGAAAAGAGGCGGATGATCATTTGACATCTCCATCATTTGTGCACTAGCTCACAATCTTACCATTACTATAGGAATGACTATACGCCTCGTCAAGTCGATAATGACGGAAATTTCCTGTGCAATTATTGTCAATATCCTAAACACAGAAGAGTGACAAGGAGGTCCTATGCCATCAATGCTCATTAACGGTCAATGGCAGGCTGCAACGCAGGGAGAGGTCTTTCCGGTACACAATCCGGCGACGGAAGAGGTGATCGATTATGTACCACGGGCAACTGCGGCCGATGCCGAGCAGGCAATGATTGCCGCTGAACGAGCATTTCGCGAGTGGCGAAAAGTCACTGCCCACGACAAGGCGCACATCCTGCACGAGATTGCGCATAAGATGCGTGCGCACGCCGAAGAACTGGCTACGCTGCTGACCCTTGAGGGCGGGAAGCCGTTGGTCGAAAATCGCGACGAAATTGGCTGGTGTGCAGCCTGTTTCGACTACTACGCAGAATTACAGCGCAATACTCGTGGCCGGGTGATCCCATCGGTTGAGCCGAGCCAACTGGCCATGGTGTTGAAAGAGCCATACGGCGTTGTAGCCGCAATTGTCCCGTGGAACTATCCATTGTTGTTGATGTCGTGGAAGGTTGCGCCTGCACTAGCAGCAGGGAATACCGTCGTACTTAAGCCGAGCGAAATGACCCCGCTGGCCACATTACGTTTTGCCGAGTTGTGTTGTGACCACGTACCGCCCGGCGTGCTCAATATCATTACCGGTTTTGGTGATGTTGGCCGTGAGCTGGTCGTTAGTCCGCGCACACAGATGATCGCCTTCACCGGTAGTTTTGCTACCGGGCGTGAGATCGCTCGCCTGGCGGCCGAGCGCGTTAAGAAGACTCATCTTGAGTTAGGCGGTAAAGATGCGTTCATTGTTGCCGAAGATGCCGATCTCGATGTCGCGGTACCCGGTGTGGCTTGGGCAGCGCTCCTGAATGCAGGTCAGGTGTGTACCAGCACTGAACGGGTATACGTCCATGAGTCGATTGCCCGCCCTTTTACCGAGCGCCTAGTAGAGTTTGTACGCTCATTGCGTCTTGGCCCAGGAATGGACCCCGATACTGATATTGGTCCACTGATCGGCGAGAAGTACCGAGCAAAGGTTGAAGATCACGTAGAGGAGGCACGAGCACGTGGTGCGACGATCCTGACCGGTGGGCGACGACCACCACAGTTCACACGAGGCTTCTTCTACGAACCAACCGTCCTGACCAATGTTGATCACAGTTTCCGTATTATGCGTGAAGAGACGTTCGGACCAACGATTCCGATCATGACATATCGCACCTTTGATGAGGCCATCGAGCTGGTTAACGATTGTGATTACGGGTTAGGCGCAAACCTCTATACCAACGACCCCCGTAAGGTCAAACAATACTATGAGGAAGTCAAAGCCGGTACTTGTTGGATCAATGATCCGCTTACCGACAACGATGCCGGTCCATTTGGCGGAATGAAGTTTAGCGGTGGTGCTCGTGAACTGGGTGAAGAGGGACTAGAGGAGTTTCTCGAAACAAAGCACGTTCACTGGGATTTCACGATGGTGCGGAAACCGTGGTGGTATCCGTATGGCAAAGGGAAGCAATCATAAACGTTAAGAGAGACGTGAGGCGCGAGCGCCTCACGTCTCAGGTGCTCAAAGTCGTTGAGGAGCACCGATCATGCCCACTATTGTGCGAAGAGGTGGCTTACACTCCTTGCCCTCTCACCTTCCTTCTATTCGCCTGAGAGGCAAGGATGGGTGCAAAGGGGATTCACCGCCGTTCCACAGCAGACGACGAGGGAGGGTGCTGTGAAAGCATTTCTCCCGTTCTCTTCTCATTTCTTGTGCCGCTCAGCGGGCTAGCGGCCGGTGCTTTCAGGAAAATGGGGCAGGTCGGGGAATCATCGTAAGCAGATGTCAGGGAATGTGCAGGCGTTCACCGAGAACTACGTCAGATTTGTCAGACGATCACTTACCGTATGTTACAATGACATCCACTGCTATTTGCCGGACACGTGGTTGAAAGGCTGATCGATACAGGTATGGAAATTTACCCTACTCCGCATAACGTCGCGTTGATCGATGTGCATCATCTTGGCCGTTCACATGTGATTGGTACCTTCTTATTACTCGGCGATGAACCAGCGTTGGTCGATCCGGGGCCGGCCAGTACAATCCCTGCGCTGCGGGCAGGATTAAGTAGCTATGGCTTAACCGTTACCGACTTGCGCGCCATCGTGCTGACCCATATCCATCTCGATCACGCTGGAGCAACTGGCTTACTTGTCGCAGAGAACCCGCATCTGGTCGTGCACGTCCACGAACGGGGCGCCCCTCACCTGATCGATCCGTCGCGGTTACTGAATAGTGCTACGCAGCTTTACGGCGATCGGATGGCAACCCTGTGGGGCGAAGTGCGCCCGATTGCTGCTGAGAGGATTCGCACCTATACTGGCGGCGAGACAGTATCGCTCAGAGGACATCCGCTACGCGCTTTTGATGCTCCTGGTCACGCCAAGCATCATCTCATCTGGCTCGACGAAGCAAATGGTGCAGCATTTGTTGGTGATAATACCGGTGTTCGATTGCCAGGAGTACGGATGACGCGGCCGGCCACTCCGCCACCCGATGTTGACCTCGATGCCTGGGCACAGACACACGATCTCCTGGAACAGTTACGGCCACAATGGTTGTGTCTGACTCACTTTGGCGCTTACGATGATGTTGCCTTTCATCTGACCGACGCTCGTTTGCGGTTACGTCAATGGGCCGAAATCGTCCGCCAGAGTCTGCTGGCCGGCCACGATGAAGCAACCGGCGTGGCTGCGCTGGAAAAAGCACTGGCCCTTGAGGCAGCTACCCTGTCGCCCTCTGAGCAGACGGCAATCCTTCAGCAGACTGGGCCGCTGATCTTGAGTTGGCGGGGATTGGCCAGGTACTGGCAAAAATCTGGTGCATTGGTGAACGGGCGTGTTGCACAGAACTGACGAAAAGTATCTTGCCCGCAGGCATCGCCTGCGGGCGTATATTACCACGCTATAGCTTCACCTCACCACGCAAGAAACGTAGTGCTGTTTCGGCCAGGATCGCAGTTCCAATCGGCAATGCGCGTTCATCTATGTCGAAGATCGGGGTATGGTGGCCTCGCACAATCCCGTCATCGATAGCTGCTCCTAGCATCAACATTGCGCCAGGCGCCTGCCTGGTCATGTAAGCAAAATCTTCTGCCCCCATGCCGGTACGCGAGCGGTCAATCGCCTCAGGGCCGAGAAAATCACCGGCCACGTTGCTCATCCACTCCGCAACGCGCTCATCATTCCAGCCAGCAGGATACCCACGGGTAATGGTCACTTCAGCACTGCCACCAAACGCTTCAGCCACGGCAAACGCCCGCTCGACTTCACGTGCCAATTTCGCCCGCACCTCTTCACTGAAACTGCGGAGCGTCCCTTGCACAAAAATTTCACTCGGTATCACATTTGAGGCATGACCACCGCGTACCACACCAACACTCAAAATGGCCGGTTCCATCGGATTGATCAAACGTGCGCGAATCCCAAACAGGGCATTCAAAACGTGCGACAACATAAAGACCGGATCGGTACCAAGATGCGGGTATGCACCATGACCCCCGGTACCACGGATATAACCCTTAAAATCATCAACTGCGGCTGATGTCCAGCCTCCCCGAATGGTCACCTGACCAACCGGCAGCGTGGAGTCAACATGCAGTGCAATGACGGCATCAACTCCTTCCAACGCGCCCTCCTCGACCATCCGCAGACCGCCACTCTTCACCTCATCGTCCCAACCCTCTTCGGATGGTTGGAAGAGGAAACGCACCCGACCACGCAGATGTTCAGCCGCAAAGCGTTCACGCAAGAGATGGGCAGCGCCAAGCAACATCGCAGTGTGCGCATCATGACCGCAGGCGTGCATCACTCCTGGATTCGTGGAGGCATAAGCAACCTGATTCTCTTCCTGGATCGGCAATGCATCCATATCGGCCCGGATTGCAATCACCGGACCGTCGCCATCACCCAGCTCACCGATGACACCGGTCTTAGCAACACCGGTTTTGACAGTAATCCCGCCAATTTCGTGGAGTATATCGGCAACTAACGCTGCCGTGCGATGTTCCTGAAAGCCGAGTTCGGGATGGGCGTGAATGTCGCGGCGAATCCGAATGATCTCATCTGCGAGAGCCTGTGCTCGCTCGAGCATCATACTGATCTCCTTGTCTGATACGCTGCACTGTGGCACGCTCACGAGATTGACGGCCAAGTGCATACATAACACCATCTTGCAGGGTTGCCAGTGTGCGAATATGACTCAAATCGAGTCCCAATCCAACGATAGTTTGCGCAACCTCTGGGCGGATACCGGTCAACAAAACTTCTGCCCCCAACAGACGCACCGCCTGAGCCGAGCGTAAGAGTGTATTGGCAACCTGGGTATCAACAACCGGCACACCAGTGACATCGAGGATCACTATCTGCGCACCGGTTGTATTGACGCCTTCCAGTAAGGTTTCGATGACCTGTTGCGCACGGTGGCTGTCGATACTTCCGATCAACGGCATTGCAATCACCCCGTGCATAATCGGCACAATCGGGGTGCTCAATTCGCGGAGGGCAGCCTGTTGGGCGGCAATGATCCGTTCGCTCAGTGCCTGACGTTCTTCGGCGGCCTGGCGTTCGGCGGTGACATCGCTAATGAAGCCTTCAATAGCTTCCAGTTCACCATCATCATCGAAAACACCAATGCCACGTTCCCACAACCAGCGGATGCTGCCATCGGCATGCCGGATCCGGTACAAGACCTCAAACTGACGGCGCTGCGCAAGAGCCGTTTTGACACTTTCGCGCACCGCATCGCGATCTTCAGGAAGGATCAAGTCACCAAAATAACGACGCGGTGGCTGATTGCCAACAGCGATAAAATCGCTCGCTGGGTAACCGGTGACAGCAAGCACCCCTTCACTCATAAACTCTGCTACCCAGCGCTCCTTTTTGTAGACCCGATAGGCAATACCGGGCAAATTACTCATGAGCCTCGCAAGACGCTGCTGACTTTCGCGTAACGCCTCTTCGGCACGAATTTGTTCGGTAATATCCTCGGTTTGCGAAAGCCAACCGGCGACTCGTCCGTCAGGGTGGTACAGGACAGCGTTGTACCACTGACAGATAATAATCCGGCCATCTTTCGTAATATTGGCATTGCGACTATTCTTTGCCTGGCCACTCAGTAATGCGCTGACAACCTCTTCAACCTGTTCGCGAGCAATATTAGGTACTAGGAGTTCAATGGCATTCTTTCCAATGGCCTCTGCTGCACTCCAACCAAAAATTCGTTCGGCTGCCGGGTTCCAGCGTGTGATTATCCCATGCTCGTTCGCTTCTAGTGTTGCCAGCGGTGAAGTGAGAAAACTCTGTTCAAGGCGCTGATTGAGCATATGCTCGCGACGTAGGAGGGTCTCTTCCTCAAGAATTAATTTCTCCTGCGCCTGCGCGACAATATCTGCAATTGGCCCAGCAGCATCAGGGTGATCGGCCAGAAGCGTCGTAGCCTGACGACGAACAGCATCGAGTCGGCGAAAACTGGCGCTGATCGAGCCATTTGATTGAACAATCGTCAAGAGATGAGAAGGGTCACCGGTACTGAGTGAATCGGCTAGTGCGACGAGCAGTGGCCGGTCGGCAGATGGGGAAGAAGTGCTACGTGCGCGTAGCATGTCGGCAATCGCAAGAGGTGATGTCATAGCAGGTACGCTTCTGTCGCTAGCTGAATGCTTATGTGTAACAAGTATCGTTAGTATAACATAACTACCAAAACTGGGTTTTTGAGCAAGCGCTGCAACGAGAGCACTGCCTGAAGGAGAGAGAGCACGACGCCCCAGATATTGGTTCGTCGTTTCGCCGCAAACGAGGAGCTTGATCAGCGATCGAGATGTTCAGATCGGCTCTACGTCAGGGGAACTGCCAGAATCTGATTCGCAATCCGCGCAATTGCTTCACCGTAGTTATGGCCGGGGCTGGCCCATCCAGCGCCCTGCGCACCGAGTGGATTATGCGCACGCCCCAATTGCTTGATCGTGCGCGCGCTTCCCCGGAAAGCCCGTGGGAATGGGCGATAGCTGAGCGCTTTGGCAATTAAGGAACGTTGCGGTGGTGTTTCACTTCCTTCTGGCAAGGCATATGCTAACAAACGACCCACTTGTGCCGGAATGGCATCATCGGCCCAGGTCGCAAAGCTTAGCCCGGCTTCCCAACGCTGGCGTTGCGTGTTGTATGCCCATCCACGCAGATCGGCCGGTTGATGAGTTTGCCACTGACCGGTAACCCCAATTCCGGCCGGATTGCGTCGTGGTCGCTGGCTCCAGAAACTGGTTAAATTGCCAGTCTCGTGGATCATCTGAGCAACAGCGATCAGCGGATCAACACCTACCGGTAGACATATCTTCACGTATGCCGGAATAATTACATCGGCAATATCCTTTTCAGTATATTCACCATGCGGTCGGCTCAGAATGTAACGACTCATCTGATCCATTGCCACGGTTTGCGGGCCAAGAATTGGGCTATCGGCGGTATACATCACAGGCTTGCTCCTGCTCAGTTGCGGATAAGCGATGGTGCATAATCAACTCGCGGATGATAGATCGATTGCAAATTGTTGACGAAAACATCCTTGATCTGCCGTAATTCGCGCATCGTCAGCGGAGCATCATTGAGTTCTCCTTCGCGCACACGAGCATCAATAATCGATTGAACCAGCTCATCAAGGGTGACTATCCCATTAGGTGTACCTTCGGCAGATTCGTTGTTCCGTCTGGCAATAAGTTTCCCATGTTGAGCCTTCGCCCGCACCGTCGCCTCTACCGAGTCGGCTAACATCAAGATGGCTTGTTCGCGAGTTTGGGGGCGTGGGCCTGGATAACGAAAATCACGTTCATCAACGTGATCGTACCGCTGCAAGGCCAGTTGATAAAAATGGCGTACCAGGCCGGTGCCATGGTGCGTTGCGATAAAATCGATAATCTGTTCCGGCAGTCCGGCAGCGCGCGCTATTTTGATCCCCTCACGGACGTGGTCGATGATGATCTGTGCACTGGTATAAGGATCAAGATCATCGTGCACGTTTTCGCGGCCCATCTGGTTATCGGTAAAAAAAGCCGGACGTATCGTCTTACCAATATCGTGGTAGTAAGCCGCCACGCGGAGCAAGAGCGCATCGGCTCCAATCGCCTCAGCCGCAGCCTCGGCCAGATTCCCCACCGCAACGCTATGGTAATAGGTACCCGGTGCTTCACGGATCAGTTTCCGCAGCAACGGTCGCGATGGATGCGCTAGCTCCATTAACTGCAACGCTGTGACCTGCCCGGCCATCCGCCCGACAACGTTAAACAGGCCAAACGAGAGAATAGTGGTCAACCCACCATTGACGAGGGCGGCTAGCAAGGTTGGTAGCATCCAGCCGCTGAAACCGGTGATAGTAAAGATAGCCTGTTGACTCAGCCAGAACGTAACCTCAAGCCCGATCACCGTTGCGGTCACACCGAGACCGGCAATGAGAAACGAACGCAAGCGATCAGCACTGCGGGTCAGTAGAATAGCGCTGGTACAACTGGCAAAGAGCGTCGCAGTCAGGGTCAAATCATTACCTTCCAGTACACCTACCACAATCGCGGTTAGCAAACTGGTGGCAAAACCAATCTGACCGCAGAAGACAACCGTGGTCACTACCGCCAGCATAGCCAGCGGAAAGAAAATTGGCCTTGCATCGTAGATGAGCAACACCAGACGTGCAAATGCCAGCGTTATGATGATACTAGTCATCAGGACGAAGAGAGAGCGGGGATGAGCAGCAATTTTGGGCTGGAACACACAGAGATAGCCAATAATCCCAGCGACAAGCATTGCAGCTAGCAAAGCATCGCCAAGCAATTCAGACCATCCTAACGGTCGTGGCATTGCCCCAGTAGCCTGAAGTTTTTCGATATGGGCGGGAGTGACAATCTCTCCGGCACGGATGATCATCTCTCCTGCCAGCACTTTGACTTCAACCGGCGCTACCTGAGCTTGAGCGTTTGCCCGACGCTCTTCGGTAGCTGCGGTATCCAGAGTTCGATTAACCCGAAGAAACGCTGCCGTCATTGTCTGGGCTAGCTCGCGCTGAGCATCATCAAGCGAAGTCGTTGCCAGCCAAAAACTCAGCCAGCGCTCACGGAGCTGGTTGAGCGCTCGTTCATCAATGGCGTAATCGTACCGTTCGATGGCTCGGTCGTACAGATTAAGGATTGTCGTGCGTAGTAATGACCATGCTTCATCGTCGAGTTCTAG